>CAXMPS010000293.1:0-3199 GCA_964194995.1 uncultured Gammaproteobacteria bacterium
GACGTCTTTCAAGAACTGCTCGATCGCCTTGTGCAGCATCGGGCCGCGCCAAATGACCGCCTTGTCCTCTCCAACGAAGTAGTCCATCGACATGACCTTCACGCCATAGGCGACCGGAGGGACGATCATTTCTCCGATCATGGACGGGGGGGTGTCGATCCCGAGCATCGCAGGGATCGAGAAGCCCCAGATGTCGCCGTCCACGATGCCCACCGTGTGCCCGGACCTTCGGAGCGCCACAGAAAGGTTGGAGCTGATCGACGACTTGCCGACGCCGCCCTTTCCAGAAGATATGGCCACAACACGGGTTCGCGAGCCGGGCTCACCCATCGGAGGGCCGGCCTTCTCCTTGAGACCATTCATCCAATCAAGAGCCTGCTTCTCATCCATGACCTCGGCGTTGATGTCGGCGCCGCGACCAAACGGCTTGAGAGCCTCGCGAAGCGACTCGTTCAGTTTCTGGGGAGGATTGGGCACAGGAAGCAACAGATCGACCCTGACCTTGCCCGAGACCTTCTTCTCGACGTCCCTGACGAGGCCCAGTTCGCCGATGGTATGGCCCACGAAAAGCGGCGACTCAATAGACGCGACCGCCTCGAACAGCTCGTCATTGGATGGCATGATTTCCTCTACGGCGGCAATGCTTGGAGACATTCGAAACTATAGTTTTCACAGGTAGATACCAAGCATGGACACCGAGACACTCGAGCGGCGGATCTCCGATCTCACGTCGGCATTGGGCGACCCCACACGGCGGGCCATCTACATCGCCATTCGTGAGTCGCCCGAGCCGGTGACTACGTCACAGGTTGCGAAGCTTTTCTCGATTCACCCCAACGTCGCGCGGCATCACCTCGATCTTCTAATCGAGGACGAGTACCTGGCCATCGGTGAACAAGCCCGGCGCGATGGCCCTGGAGCGGGCCGGCCGGCAAAGACCTATGAATCGACCGCCAAGGAAGTATCAGTCCACTTTGCCCCTCGCCGATTCGAGATGCTTGTCGAGATGCTGATCAGGGTGCTCGACGAAGTGGCGCCGGAAGACGTTTCCGGGGTCGCAGAGAGAGTAGGGAGAGCCTATGGGGAGGAGTTGGCTGATGAAATAGGCCGACCCGAGGAGCCGGGCTACGACGGAGCTGTTCGAGCCGTCGCATCGGCCATGACGGGCTTGGGGTTTTCAGTAGATCCTGATGTGGCCGGCCAGCGGCTTCTCACATCCCACTGCCCTTTCGGAGAGGCGGCCACAAATCACCCCGAAGTGATTTGCTCACTGGATCGAGGCATTGTGGCGGGCATGTTCGGTGCGCTTTCCTACGCGTGCGACCCGGTGATCATCCCTCACACCGCGCTGGAGGACGACTGTATAACCGAGGTGCCGGTCACAATCAGTAGCAAATAGCGGCCTGTTACAAATCCGGGCGATCGGCGTCTGATGCATGCCCAAGAGTTACTCAGGCCGAAATCTCCACTGTTGTTTCAGGCTTGAAGTTGACGGTCAAGTCATGAACCGCCTGTAACCTCATCTCACAAGATTCATCAACCCGAAAGGTCGACATGACCACTGATTCGCTCGGGTCTCGTGCAACCATCGATACCGCATTGGGTAGCCGGAAGATTGTCCGGCTCGACGCTATCGGAGGCACCGAGAACCTGCCCTACTCCATCAAAGTCCTTCTCGAGTCCGCTCTGAGGAACCTGGACGGCACGACCGTCACCGAGGAGGACATCAATCGAATCGCCACATACGACGCGACCAACGTCGGCGAGCGGGAGATCCCGTTCATCCCTGGCCGCGTCATTCTCCAGGACTTCACCGGTGTGCCTTCGATTGTTGACCTCGCCGCGATGAGATCCGCGATTGTTCGTATGACCGGCGATGAGGGTGCCGCCCAGAAGGTCAACCCGCTGATCCCGGCCGACCTGGTCGTCGACCACTCAGTCCAGGTCGACGCATTCGCCCGACCCGACGCACTGGTGATCAACTCGACCAAGGAGTTCGAGAGAAACCAGGAGCGCTACGAGTTTCTCAAATGGGGCCAATCTGCTTTCGCCAACTTCCGTGTGGTTCCCCCGGCGACCGGAATTGTCCATCAGGTCAATCTGGAGTACTTGGCGAAGGTGGTGTGGGACGACGGAGAATTTCTCTATCCCGACAGTCTGGTCGGAACCGACAGTCACACCACGATGATCAACGGCCTGGGAGTAGTGGGTTGGGGCGTCGGCGGCATTGAGGCAGAGGCGGCCATGGTCGGCCAGCCGATCTACATGCTCATGCCTGAGGTTGTCGGGTTTCGACTCACCGGGAAACTCCCGGAAGGCGCCACCGCCACCGACCTGGTTCTCAGGGTCACCGAGATCCTGCGCGCTCACGGAGTGGTGGGCAAATTCGTCGAATTCCACGGCTCCGGCCTGGCCGAGATGCCGCTCGCCAATCGCGCCACCATCGCCAACATGGCGCCCGAGTACGGGGCCACGGTTGGCTTCTTCCCGGTTGACGAACAGACGCTGAGCTATCTCCGCCTAACCGGGCGCGAGGACAAGCTGATCGACACAGTCGAGCAGTACTACCGGACCCAGGGCATGTGGAGGGAAGACGATCGAGAAATCATCTACTCGGCCGAGGTCGAGTTGGACATGTCGACAGTTGTGCCTTCGCTCGCCGGGCCGAAGCGGCCCCAGGACCGGGTTGCGCTCGCGGGGATGAAGAGTCAATGGGAACAGGACATCGTCAATCAGTTCGGCAAAGCGAGCCACGCCAGCGGAGGCACGGTCTCCGACTGGGTGAGCGAAGGTGGCCAACCTGTCAACAGCCTCGATGCGCACGGTGATGTCGAGGTCACATACGACGGAAGGACCTTTCATCTCCAGGACGGCGATGTGGTGATCGCGGCGATCACATCATGCACCAACACGTCGAATCCCGACGTCATGGTGGCTGCGGGCCTGGTCGCGCGGAAGGCTCGGAAGTTGGGGCTCGAACGGCAGCCGTGGGTGAAGTCATCGCTGGCACCGGGCTCGAAGGTGGTTACCGAGTACCTCGAGAAGTCCGATCTCCTCGAAGACCTGGAGAGCTTGGGGTTTCATGTTGTCGGCTACGGCTGCACTACCTGCATCGGAAACTCGGGACCTCTTCCCGAGGAGATCTCACAAGCAATCAACGCGAATGACCTGGTCACAGCCTCGGTCCTCTCCGGCAATC
>CAXMPS010000294.1:0-2086 GCA_964194995.1 uncultured Gammaproteobacteria bacterium
CGCTGAAGATCAGCCGTGGTTCCTGGCGGTGAACTTCTGTAACCCACACGACATCATGTTCTTCGACGCCGACGGCACCGGCGACACCCAGGTCCGTGGGTTAGTGCAGATAGCTTCGGAACCCGACGACCCGATCTACCAGAAGCAGTGGGACGTGGAACTCCCGTCATCATTTGATGATCCGCTTGACCAGCATCCCGAGGCGGTTCGTTACTACCGCCGTCTTTGTGACATCAGCTATGGAGAGATGCCCACGGATCGCCATGACATGTGGAAGCGGTACCTGAACTACTACCTCAACTGCCTACGTGATGTTGACCGGCACATCGGAACGGTGCTCGACGCGCTCGACGCGAGCGGCCAAGCCGACCGCACCATCATTGTCTACTCCGCAGACCATGGTGACATGGTCACCGCCCATGGAATGCGTCAGAAGGGAGCTATCCCGTTCAAGGAGGGGTGGAACGTGCCGTTCGTGGTCGTGCATCCCGATCAGCCCGGCGGTCGCACCACCGATGCCGTCGGTACGTCTGTTGATATTGCCCCAACGCTGTTGCGCTGGGCAGGAGTCAGTCCCGAGGTGCAAGGCCAACGTGACCCGCAGCTGCGGGGCTCCGACGTAGCAGGAGTCGTCGCCGACCCGGCGACGTTCACGGATCGTGGTTCCACAGCGCATCCCGGGACCGGTGCCCTTTACACCTACGACGTGTTGTGGGCGGTTGACATGGAGTTCATTGCTGACGTTGCCTCCGGCATGATCGACCTGGGTGATGACGAAGACGCCGATCCGGAAAAGGAGAGCAAGCTCGACAAGGCAAAGGGTCTCATCAGTTCGATCCGCGACTCGCACTTCGACGCTCGTCATGTCATGCGTGGCATCTTCGACGGCCGCCACAAGTTCATCCGGTATCACGCGATCAACGAACACAACCAACCAGCGACGATTGGTGACCTGTACCGAGATAATGATGTGGCGCTCTACGACCTCTGGGAAGACCCCGACGAGATGGACAATCTCGGCAACCGGGACAACCCCTTACACAGCGAAGCGCTAGTTGCCTCCATGAACGACAAGCTCAACACCCTGATCCGGGCTGAACTCGACGACGACCCCGACATCGTCGATCGACCTCTGCTCTTCATGGGTGTCACCGGATTCAAACAACGCATCAAGCGTTAGTCGCAGCGTTTTCGACCCCCAATTACAACCAACCAAGTGGCGAGCCAAGCACCAAAATCGCCCTCCACATATCGGAAATGTTGAACGGCCCTTGCCGAAGACTGACTATGCCCCGATCAACTCTTCCAGGCTCTGGTTAGGTCGGGGGATGTCTTCTCCGGATTCGCCATCTCGGCCAAAGCAGAAGAAACCATCCGGCAGGCCGCATCGGCATCGAGTGTCACGACGGCCACGCTGTCAGTACTCTCTGGCCGATGCCCATTGTCGCTGCACCAACTCCCAATCCAAACGCGCTGAAGTTCTCCTGCGGCGTGTCTGTCGGAGGACCGGCAACCTATGTCGCCGGGGCCGAGCCCGAGGAAGGCTTTGCCCGGAAACTGCTAGAGCTGCCCGGTGTGACCAGCATTTTCATGACGGCGGACTTCGTCACTCTGAGCAAGTCAACCGAAACCGACTGGTCTGCGATTCAGGCGGACGCAGTTGCGATTCTCGAAGAGGCTTTCCCCGCCTGATCAGGGCACGATCACCGTTTGGGCCCTGACCACACCGTCGGGACCGGCCGCCATCACGACGACCTGCCATCCGCCATCGGCCAGAGGTACTCCACCAACGATCTCGCTTGAGCCGGTGGTATCGGCAATAGCGCCGGCTACCTCGTCCGGCACTGCCTGGAGGTTGGCCTTGGCCGGCTCTGGCGACTCGGCCGTCTCGATCGTCGGTGGGAGCATGACCCGTGGACCCGTCTCGTCGACCTCCACCTCAACGACAGCCATCATCGGCGTCTGACGCACATAGACCTCGTCGCCATCAGCGCGGAGCGACCGGACCAAAACCGACACCCGAAAACGAAGTGGCCCGATCTGTTCCACGTTGACAGCCCGCACCCATTCGACGAAGACCCTGGCA
>CAXMPS010000295.1:0-3961 GCA_964194995.1 uncultured Gammaproteobacteria bacterium
ACGCAAGTTCTCCGATGAGTTCAAACGTGACGCGGTTGAGATCGTCCGTAGTTCTGATAGGTCGATTGCTGAGGTAGCCCGCGAGTTGGGGATCTACGACTCTTCGTTGGGGAGCTGGGTGAGACAGGATCAGGTCGACCGAGGGGAACGGGAGGGTGTGTCCAGCAACGACAAGGATCGGCTGCATGTCGTCCTGACCGAGGAGCGGCGTGAAGTCAGTCGCTTCTCCACCCCAAGCCTCTCGGGGACCGGTGAACTCCAGACGACCCATTTCGCTCATGTCAGGACCCCTCGTACTCATGGTCGATCCTATTGCATATATGGCCAGCTCACCCCGTCAGCCTTGCTCGCGCACGGCCGCCAGCGTGCGTGGCCACCGACATGGCGTATTGATAACGAGATGGCGGCCTCGGTTGGCTTACAGGTAGACGTTTATCCCGAAGGAAAACAGCGAGTCGTGAAGCTCTAGGACCGTTCCAGCTCCGCCTTCGGGGAAATCCTCTGGTACGTCAAACATGACGGTCGCTTGGACAGTTACTCCGGGATTCAGCTCCTCAAAGCTGGTGCCGTTCCAGGTGAAGTCGGCTGCAGTGAACTCTTTGCCGTCCCAATCAAGCTTCTGCTCGCCAGCGAAGAATGACTGCTGCTGATCGCCGATGTTCTCAACCGTCATGATCACGATGAACCAGACGCCATTCGCCTCGTCGTCCAGCAGGTTGTCAGGGTCATAGACCTTGCCCGGCTCCTCGATCCCCGTGACGACGAACTCGAACTTGCCGTCACGAACCGCCTCGCCAACACCCGGAAGCGCCTCCGTGGTCGTGGTCGTCTCGACAGTTGTCGTTGTCTCAACTGTTGTAGTCGTCTCAACTGATGTGGTTGTCTCGACCGTCGTCGTGGTGACCTCGGTTGTCTCTGGCGTGACGAATTCGAGGGTCGTTACAACGGCATCCTCGGTCGAAGGCGCTTCCGTCGTGGGAGTTGCCGTGCCGTCCGATGCCAACTCTTCTGGATCACCGAGGAAAGCCCCAATCACTGACAAGGCGATCAATCCGCCGAGGGCGATCAGCGCCACCTTCTGCCACGTCTTTCGCCGAGACCACCAACTAGCCGTTGCCACGATTGTCTCAGGCTGAGCCGAGCTACCTGGCGCAGGCTGAGCGGAGCCGGTCTCTCCGATGTAAGCACCGATGGTGTTTCCACAGAACGGGCAGGGTTGGCCGAGGACGCGGTTGGCCTTGGGGAGCTTCGCTCCGTTGACGGCGCACTTCTTGTTCCCGTGCCAGACCTGTTCGGTGGCCATATCCCGAGCCTAAACACGCGACCGGGACGCTGCTAGGGACCATGGCGGGGAGTCACCGGAGCGGATCGCTAGAGCCGGGGGAGGTCTGACCCCTACCGATTCAGGTAGCGCATATGTGCCGATATGCGTTGCCCGTACTGGGTGAGGCGAGTGTTTCTGGTATTCGAAGGGATGATCTGCGCGCACGCTGGGGACGGCACAAGCTTCTGGGTGTCGTACGGAAGCCTCTCTCGTGCCCTTAATGGGGCGAGTACGTTGGAGCGTGAATGGCGTCTGATGAGATCCTGGTTGATTCCTTCACGGAGTTCGTGAGGAAGACCGAGCCCGCTCTGCGACGTGCCTTGTGTGTGGCGTTGGGCCGAGAAGTAGGCCGGGAGGCCACCGCTGACGCGCTGGCTCATGGCTGGGAGCACTGGGATCGGGTCCGGGGTATGGACAACCCGGCCGGGTATCTGTACCGGGTGGGGCGCAACGGGGTGAAACATCGGCGGCGCAAACGACCGCAGTTGCCGCCGTTGCCCTCCGAGGAACTGCCGTGGATCGAACCTGGGTTGCCAGCCGCACTGGGTCGTCTCTCTGAGCTGCAGCGTGTGTCTGTGATGTTGGTGAAGGGTTTCGGGTGGACCTACGCCGAGGTGGCCGAGTACCTGAACGTCTCCAAATCCACGATACAGACGCATATTGAGAGGGCCATGGTTCGACTGAGAAGAGAACTAGGAATCGACCAATGAACACTGATCTCAATACCCAGATCCGGGGCTACGCCGAGTATTTCGACACAACCCTGGAGCCAGTCGAGCTTGAAGAGTTGTTGAGCCGTCACGTGGCACTCGAGCCCCTGCCTTCTCGCCGCCAACGAGGATGGGTGGTAGCGCTGGCCTCTGCGGTGGCGGTACTGATCCTAATCGGAGGCGTTGCGTGGCTGGTCCGTTCACTCGACAACCCTCGGGTCATCACAGAGCCAACCACTCCCACAACCACGGGGCCCTCAACCACGGTTCCCGACGTGTCCGGGCTGCTGCCATCGTTCAACCTGGCTGATCTTCCGGCGTTTCAGGCCACCCTCATTTACGACCGGAATCCCGATGGTCAACCTGAACTTGGGCTCCCGCAAGGTGCTACGGCAGTGGTCGAGTTCTCCTTTGCCGCTCCTGATCGGATGCGGCGCGAGATTGTCGAGATGGTCGGTCCGCGAGTCGAGGAGAGCCCGGAGCCGGGGGCAGGGAGTTATGTGATCGTCACAGCGGGCACGTTCGTCGAGTACAACGCTGACGCGGACGCGGCAAGGGAGCTGCTGGGAGGCCTCGACGTGCTCGGCGAGCTGTTCTGGGGTGCCGAGTGGCAGGCGACCTGCGACCTCAGCGAGGTTCAGCACCTCCCGGACGCAACGATCGCGGGGAGGGCCACCCACCATTTCCGATGCACCAACCTGGCGGGTGCGTGGGAGCTGTGGGTCGATCAGGAAACCGGGATCGTCCTCCAGATGACCGGTGCGCTCCCTGCTAACAGCCTTTTCCTTGGGAGCAGCCCGCAGGGCGGGTTCCTTGTGACCGACATCGACTACGACCCGACCTTCGCGGCTGATTTGTTCGAACTGCCTCCAGTCGAGGTCGACGAGGCGATACCCGGGTCACAAGGCTCGTTGCATGCGGTGTTCACCATCGACTACCCCGATGAGGACCTCGCCCGGGTCGTCAGCGAGGTCTGGTACGAGCCCGGTCGGGGTACGCGCATCGACAGACTCGAGGGTTCCGGTTCCGAGCTGCCCTTCGCCGCCGGTAGCCTCGAAGTGTGGAACGACGGCGTCCGCTATTGGTACGACGCCGCCACGAACACCCACGGCTCCGAACCCAGAGAAGACCAGTTCATAGATCTCGGTCCCCAGCAGGATCCAGGGGAAGACTGTGTTTCATCGGGCGAGGAACAGCTCATCGGCCGCCCGGTCACACATCTGAGCTGCCCGACCGGCGAGGAATGGTGGATCGACAACGAGACCGGCCTCGTATTGCGCCTCGACTATCAGCGAGAGCCCGGCTTCTGGGTAACAGCCCTGGAGACCGAACCAGCGTTTCCTGCGGACATCTTCGAGTTCGTCCCACCGCCAGGTTCGATCCCGATCGAGGAGTACGTCGCGAACGCCTGGAACTTCGTCGACCTGATCCCGGGTGAACTCGCGCCGCCCTGGCGGGGTCCGCTCATCGATGGCGGTGAGGTGGCGTTGGAGGATCTGCGGGGAACACCGACCCTGATCCTGTTCTGGTGGACCTGGGATCTCGATTTCTCACTCCCAGCCGCCCGGGACTTTCAGGCGCTCTATGAAACATGGCAAGGACAGGTCGACCTTCTCTCAGTGCCACTCTTCGACGACCTGCCCACGATTCGATCCATGATCGAGCAAGGCGATCTGACCCACCCGACAGTGAGCTGCTGGGACCCGGACACCGCGTGTGGAGATGTCATAAGTGAGGAATGGGGCGTCTTGTCGGGGCCGATCTGGGTGCTGCTCGACTCGGTGGGCATGGCGGGGGGCGTGAGGCGCTCGGACGCTGCTTCGATCGAAGAACTCAACGAGATGCTCGGCTCCATCACAAGCCCACCGTGAGTTCGAGGCCAGCCAAACAGGCTCCACGGCTACAAATCGGCGGCGAAGCGCTCATA
>CAXMPS010000296.1:0-3803 GCA_964194995.1 uncultured Gammaproteobacteria bacterium
CGTAGGGCGATCACCGGGGACACCGCCGATGGCCCCAGCGGGCAGATGGTCGTCATCTTTGGTGGCCAAGCCAGCCCGATGCTGATGCCGTCGGACACATCGAGGAGCAGGTCGAGGTCGACTTCGCGGCCCTGGCCTTCTTCGATTCGGCGCAGGATCATCTCCAACCAGGTGGTTCCTTCACGACACGGGGTGCACTGGCCGCATGATTCATGTGCGAAAAATCGGACCAGCCTCTCCGCCGCGCGAACGGTGCATGTGGTCTCGTCCATGACGATGACAGCGCCGGACCCCAGCATCGAGCCCGCCGCTTCGGTCGCCTTCTTCGTGATCTCGAGGTCGAGATGCTGCTCAGGCACGAACCACGGCGCCGAGGCACCGCCCGGGATCCATGCCTTCAGCTGCTTATCGCCTCTGATGCCGCCGGCCACTTCATAGATGAGCTCCCGCCAAGTGATCCCATGTGCCAGCTCGTAGTTTCCAGGCTTGGTGACATGGCCAGACACCGAAAACAGGAACGTTCCGGTATCAGCCTGGTGGGCAACCTTGCCGTACTCCTCGGCGCCCATGTCGAGTATGTGTGGGAGGTTTGACACCGTCTCGACGTTGTTCACGATCGTCGGCAACATGTAGAGGCCTTTGGCCGCCGGGAAGTAGGGCGGTTTGAGCCTCGGCTCGCCCCGCTTGCCTTCGAGCGAGTTGATCAAAGCGGTCTCCTCGCCACAGATGTAGGCCCCGCCGCCAAGATGGACGGTTACCTCGAGATCGTGGTCCGAGCCAAAGATCCCGCTGCCGAGGTAGCCCCGGGCATACGCCTCATCAACGGCCGCCTGGACCCTTCTGGCCGACTTCGCGTACTCGCCGCGGATGTAGATGAAGGCGTGATGAACCTCATTCGCGATGGCTGTGATGATGATTCCTTCGACCATCTGGTGGGGATCGCGCTCGAGCAACTGGCGATCCTTGAAAGTGCCGGGCTCGGACTCGTCTGCGTTGATCACGAGATAGGCCGGCCGGGCCGGGGCAAGAAAGCTCCACTTGAGACCCGCCGAGAACGCCGCCCCTCCCCGACCGAGCAGACCGGAGGCCTTTACCGTGTCAACCAATTCATCTCGTGTCATGCCCACGGCTCGACGCGCCTGGGCATATCCGCCGGCGTCTTCGTAGACATCGATCCTGTGGGAATCGGCTGGATGATCGATCATCCTCTTGGTGACTATGGGTGCCGGGCTCACTCGGCGACCTCGGTTCCCACTGTTCCAAGAGGTTGGAATGCCGGGTAGGGCCCGATTGCCCCTTCAACCTCGGAAACCGCCCAATCGAAACTCCTCGCCCCACCGAACAGCTCTTGCATCTCGTCGGTGTTCACCATTTCCGGACGGGCGCTTCTCAGCCAGTTGACCAGATCTCGGGCCTTCTCCGGGGTTACCCCCTCAATGAGCTCGTAGTTGACTTGCACCGCCGGCGCGCCGCCACAGGCGCCGATGCACTCGACGTGCTCGACCGACAGGAGCCCCTCATCGTCGGTCTCCCCATGGGGAACCCCCGACTCGTCCTCGACCGCATGGAGAATGTCATCGCCACCGAGCAGCATGCAGGAGATGGAAGTGCAGCATGAGACGAGGTAGCGACCCGTCTTCTCGCGCTTGTACATCGTGTAGAAGCTGGCAACCGACCGAACCTGGGCGGGGGTGATCCCCACCCAACGAGCAACTTCTTCCATCCCCTCATCGGTGAGGTACCCGTCTTCGACCATTGCCAGATACAGAAGGGGCATCACGGCGGACCGCTTCTCCGGATACCGGGAAATGATCTCTTTGGCCCTGACCTGGGTCTCCTCAGACCAGATGCTCATCTATCGACGTCCCCCATGACAGGGTCCATCGACGCGATCGTGGCGACCGTGTCCGCCATGAGGGAATCTGCCATGGTGATGGGCAGCGCCTGGAGATTCGCGAAGGACGGTGCCCGGGTGTGCATCCGGTATGGCATGGCGCCACCGTCGGAGACCAGGTAGCAGCCAAGCTCGCCGCGCGGGGATTCGACCGCAACATAGGTCTCCCCCTCCGGCACCTTGAAACCCTCGGTGAAGAGCTTGAAGTGGTGGATCAAGGCCTCCATCGATTCGTCGATCCGAGCTCTGGGCGGAGGAGTGACCTTCCGGTCGTCGACCCGGTAGTCGCCCTTCGGCATGGCGTCCATCACCTGTTCGATGATCTTGAGCGACTCGTGCATTTCGTCCACCCTCACCCGGTAACGGTCGTAAACATCGCCTTTTGACCCCAGCGGAACATCGAACTCGTAGTTCTCGATGCCCGAGTAGGGGAAGGCCTTGCGCAGATCCCAGTCGATTCCGGTAGCGCGAAGCGCTGGCCCGGTGATCCCGAACCCGATGGCCTCCGTGGGTGTGATCACCCCAACGCCCTCGGTTCGTAAGAGCCAGATGGGATTTTTTCGAAGGAGATCGTCGTATTGCGCGAAACGAATCGGCATTTCCTCGAGAATCGCGACGATGTCGTCCTTCCATCCGGGATGGAGGTCGGCCGCAACACCCCCGGGTCGGATGTAGTTGTGGTTCATACGGAGACCGGTGGTCTTCTCCAGGAAATCGAGAATCGACTCCCTCTCCCGGAAGCCGTAGATCATCATCGAGACGGCACCGATGTCCATCCCGTTCGTCGCCAGGGCGACAAGGTGGGAGGACACGCGGTTCAACTCGGTCATGAGGATTCGAATGGCATCAGCCCGAGGCGGCACCTCGACCCCCATCAGCTTCTCCACGGCAAGGCAATAGGCCAACTCTCCGTGAAGGGGAGCGAGATAGTCCATCCTGGTGACGTTGGTTGTCCCCTGGCTGAAGGTGAGCCCCTCCGCTGTCTTCTCCATGCCCGTGTGCAGGTACCCGATGATCGGCTTGGACCTTCTGATGATCTCACCTTCGAGCTCAATCTGAAGGCGAAGGACGCCGTGGGTCGACGGATGTTGTGGCCCCATGTTGACGATCATCCGCTCGGCGTCATCGCCATCTTCGTCAAACAAATAGTCGTCATCGACAACACGACCGAACTGAACGTCGAGACGGCTCCCAGACTCCTCGGCCGAGATTTCCTGGGCGCCTTCGTCGGTGGGAGAGAACTGGGACTCCTCAGTGCCCGCGATCCACAGATCGACGGTCTCGGTTGGCTTGGTCTCGTCAGTCATCTCAATTCACCTGATGACTCGCCTTGAACTGAACAGGTACCGAACCCACGCCGAAGTCCTTGCGCAGGGGGTGCCCCTCCCAGTCGTCTGGCATGAGGATTCGGGTCAGATCCGGATGCCCATCGAACACGACACCGAACATGTCGTACGCCTCGCGCTCTGCGAAATCGGCCCCGGGCCAGAGCGGGACCAGGGATGCCACCGTCGGCTCCTGGCGGAGGGCTGTGGTGATCATGCGAAGCCGGACCCGATGCTGCATTGACAGAAGATTCGCTACGACCTCGTATCGCTCGGGACGCGACCGCATCCGATCGACAACGGTGACATCAACGCAGACCTCGAAACCCGCCGCCTTCGCCGATGTGGCGAAATCCAGCCAGTCGGCGTTTTCGACACGGGCTACGTCCTGGCCGTGGGAGACCTCCAGGGTGACCTGCTCGAACTCGGCGACGAGACTCTCAACAACTGTCAATTGACTATCTCCCCGCTCATGATCTTGTCGTGCAACGTGAGGATGCCGTGCAGGAGGCTCTGCGGTCCTGGCGGACATCCCGGCACGTAGATATCAACGGGCACGATCTGGTCGACACCCTGCACCAACG
>CAXMPS010000297.1:0-3316 GCA_964194995.1 uncultured Gammaproteobacteria bacterium
GTCGGAACCACGCTGCCAATAGACCGGATACTCGGCCCCGAGTTTCTCTCGCCAACGCCACCCGTTTTCACTCCAGAACTCCCGCCTGAGGTATCCTTTGTCTTCGACGAAGGCCACATACTCGCCGTTGGTCACCGGCGCACGAGCGATGCGAAAGGGCTGGATCTCGACGGGATGCGCCCACTTCTCGTTGTCAAACACAAAGGGGAGATCCGGCGTCGCCCCGAGGAGGAAGGTCCCACCGGGAACCTCCACATCACCTGCGAGCGGGCCACCACCGGTCTGGGCACCCTCTTGGGTCAGCGCGTGGAAGCGGGGGCGTGGGTATGCCAGGGTCTGCCGGGCGTAGGTGAACGCTTCATCATGCATGTCCTCATGGAAAAGGCCCACCTGGTAGAAGTAGGCCTCCTCCGCGTCCAGGGTAATCGTCCTGAGCCGCTCAAGGAGTCGGTTGAGCACCTCCTGCATATAGGCTAATGTTTCCTCCCTGGATGGCAGGGGCAGATCCCACCGGGTGTCGTGCGGAATCGCGATGGAGTCATAGAGCGCATCGGCATCCGCTCGAATCGGTGGGGCTTTGCCGCGATGCCGCAAGACCCACTTTTCCTGGAACCACGCCACGTGCCCGATCTCCCACAATAAAGGATTCACAATCGGGAGACGGGGGCCCATCAACTGCTCATCGGTCAGGTCCGTGACCAGCGCGAGGGTCCGTGATCGGGCATCAACCAAGGTGCGAGTCAGCTCGGAAGCATTCGGATGGACATTCATGCGTCTCTCCACTTCTTGTCAAACGTCATCATGCCGGCCGGGCCGCCCGCCTAAGCCCAGACCGCCTCGGCCGTTTTCACGAGCACCCGCAGCTTGTGCTTCTGATCCTCTACAGAGATCCGATTGCCGACGATCGAGCTGGAAAAGCCACACTGAGGGCTGAGTGCCAGCCGATCGAGCGGCAAAAAGCTACTGGCTTCCCGAATGCGCGCCGTCAGCTCCTCCCGAGTCTCCTGGCGGCCGGTTTTCGTTGAGACCAACCCCAGGACAATGATCTTATCCTCAGGGACTTCCCTGAGCGGCTCGAAAGAGCCAGAGCGGGCGTCATCGTACTCGAGCAACAGTCGTTGGGCGTGGATGTCAGTGAAGATGCGCTTGGCGATGGGCTCGTACCCCCCCACGGCCAGCCACCGGCTGCCCTGGTTGCCCCGTCAGAGATGGAAACCAAAGGTCACCTCCGGAAAGTCACCCATCACGGCATTGTCCATCTCGACGCCCTGTTTCAGCCAGCGATCCAGACTCCACCCTTGCGACTCGTAGAAGGCGCGGGTTTTCGGATCGACCAGCAGGGCATAATGTGGCGCATCGAGCTGGATATAGGTCGCCCCCAGTCGGACCAGCTCGGCGACCTCCTCACGCAGGATCTCTGTAACATCGGCCAGAAAATCATCGAGGGTGGAATAAACCTCGCGAGAATGTTCAGGCGACCAGAAATTCGCCCATAGGCTCGGGCTCGGAATCGTGACCTTGGGGATTCGCGTCGTGCGGGCGCGCAGATATGAAAACTCCTCCACACAGAGGTGGCGCCGCCGGTTGAGTTTCTGAATGGCCCCCAAGGAAGCCGGCCGTTCGAGATGCATGTCCCCGACTCCTTCACCGCCATGCCAATCGCCCCACAGAAAGGCCTCGGGAGGGCATTCGCCGAAGCCATCGACGGCCGCCGTCATCTGGCTCTGGAACGACTGGCGGCGCATCTCGCCATCGGTCACCACTTCAAGACCAGCTTCCTCTTGAAGCACCACCGCCTCATCGACGGCCCGATCCTCGATGGCTTTGAAGGCCGATGGCGTGATGGTGTCGCTGGCGAAGTCCTGCTGGGCTTTCAGCAGCCATGGAGGACGGAGTAGGCTCCCGACGACATCGGCACGGCTCGTGATCATGGTCCTTGCGGTCGAGGTGAAATTGCGAAATGCCACTCTGAGTAGATGATTTTACTGCACGGATTCGGAAAGGGAAAGGGCAAAGAGGTGGTCCTGATCCGTATCCCATCGCACGAGGTGAAGCCCGGCCTGGGCGAGCATCGTCTCCACCATTTCACGGGTATATTTGCAACTGATCTCTGTTCGGATCCATTCGCTTTCCGCAAAGTCCACGGCGAGATCAAGGGCATCGATCCACACCTGATGAGACTCGCGGGCCACCAGGTGCATTTCGATTCGTGACGCCTCCCTGTTGTAAAACGCCAGATGCTCAAACCGATCCGGGACGAAATTGGCATCCAGATGCCGATTGATGACAGAAAGAATGTTCCGGTTAAAGGCGGCGGTGACACCGGCCGCATCATTGTATGCCCGCTCCAAGAGGCTCACGTCTTTGACGAGATCCGCCCCAAGCAAGAACCGATCCTCCGGAGTCAGCAAGCGACCCACATTTCGCAGAAACGCGGTGGCTTCATCGGGGGTCAGGTTCCCGATGGTCCCCCCCAAAAAGATAATCAAGCGAGGTCCCCCTTCCGAGAGGGTCGCGACCGGGTGTTCGAAGTCACCGATCACCCCGTGGACCCGCAATCCCGAATAATCATCACTGAGCGTATGGGCGGTCTGCCGGAGTATATCTTCGCTGATGTCGATCGGCACATAGAGATCTAACAGGCCGGCGTGTGCCATCGCATCGAAGAGGATGCGGGTCTTGCGGGAGCTGCCCGAGCCGAATTCGACCAGGGTCGTGGCTCGACACGACGCGATGACTTCATCGGCGATCTGTTCGAGTAACGCGCGCTCGGTCCGGGTCGGGTAGTACTCGGGAAGCTCGCAGATCTGCTCGAAGAGCTCTGCGCCTTGTGCGTCATAGAAGTACTTCGGTGACAGTTCTTTGGGTGTCTTGGTCAGTCCCTGTCGGACATCATCGGCCAGATTGGCAAACGGGTCTCCAAGCGTCCCCTGGTGGCCGATATGAATCTTGGGTTTTCGCTTCGGTGGCGTCATCGACCTCCTAGATCGGTTCACAGTTCACTGTTCGATGACCGACCACCGTTAACAGATGACCGTTTTATGAGTCTCCGGTCGTCGGTCATCGCTAAACTAGGTGGTGTCGGAGCTCACGCAGATCATCCAGCAAAAGATCGGGTCCCGCCGCTTGGAGAACCGCGACCGGTCGCAGGCCGTACGTCACCCCGACGCTATAGATTCCAGCTTGTTTTGCCATTTCGATGTCCGCGGAGCTATCCCCCACCATGGCCGCCAATCGACCCTGGACTCCAGTGGCGCTGAGGATCTTCCTGGCCGGCTCTGGATGCGGTTTACGTTCGACAGTGCTGTCCCCGCCC
>CAXMPS010000298.1:0-1001 GCA_964194995.1 uncultured Gammaproteobacteria bacterium
ACCGGCGTCGGCGTCAGGGGCTCCCGGAGAAACCGGCACGACATCGTTCGTCTCCTCGCCGGTGAAGAACGTGTAGGTAGAGAACCCTTCTGCCGGTCCGGCCATCGAGGCCGAACAGAAGCGCAGGAAGCCGTCCGAAGAGGGAATGGCGACTTCAGCGTCAACTATTACACCCTCCGTCCCAGATGCAGTGCTCAGGGTCCACTTGGTGACCGAAGCGTCCTGGAAATCGGCCGTGCCGAAGAACGGAACCGTTGTCTCCTCATGGTTAACAAACACGTCGACGGTGTCGGATGTCGGGCCGGGTCGAACGCCGATCCCGTCCGGGATCCCCTGAAACGTGACTCCGTGAAAATCTGAGTCACCAACGGTGATTATCGGAATCAAGTCCCCGGCACCCGTCAGCGTGATGTACGCCGGCACCGCGGTTTGAAACGAATGGGCCGCTCCAACCGGTACCGGCAACAGAGCGATGGTTAACGCGACCACCGAAGAAACCAACAACACTCGTCGTAATCTCGAAGTCACAACAACCTCCCTAAGTGACGACCGACCTCAATCTCGAAAGAGTTGACGCACGCGAACCAGAAGCCACCAGTTCAATCGTGTCATCCTCAGCTCCTGGTGCCCTCTGGAGAACGGACGCGGGTGCGCGGCGAGCTGAATACCTTTCCTCCCCCATCTGGCCTTGTTTGGCTTCCCCAGCACACCATCCCCTTCCCCCGGCACACCGTCCGTGGACGATGGCCATCATCTGCCTCCATATTGGTGCATCTGTCGGTGATCGACCAAATCGACAGCGACGGAATTCGCGAGCCGGACCAGCCCGCCTAAACCGGTCGACTGGGCTCGAGAACCGCACTTCGAGGTGCCGTTCCAGCCCACGCTTATTGTGCGCTCGGTTGTTGCTCCAGAAGCGGCGATATGGGCGGGTCGATGTCTTCGCGGCCGGCGTGGGATCCACCTAGGTCACGCAGGTCCGGGCTGAGCAATCCAGCCCG
>CAXMPS010000299.1:0-3801 GCA_964194995.1 uncultured Gammaproteobacteria bacterium
GCATCCGACGTAGCCTCCACTCCAATCTCTGTTCCAAAAGCCGCAACCAAAGCATGCTTCAACCGGGGTTCCACCTCCCGAACAAACTCGGTAAAAGACTCAGCAACCCTGCTGTCAGTCACGGCACCTCATACGCTCTCAACTACATAGTGCACAAACCCAGCCCTCCATACGACAAGAAACTCGGATAAAACACCCAACCGACCCCCGCAACCCAACGGGCGATAGCAAACGAATAACCGCTGGACGATCGAACAGCTAGCGCATATCCGGCGATACGGGCGGCCCCGCTGCTGCACCTAGCTGGCGCATATGTGCCGATATGCGCTGGCTGGTTCGGTGCTTTCTATTCGGCGGCCTCATGGATGTAGATGGTGGGTCCGCCTCGGCCGGCTCCGACACCGATGTAGCGATTCTCGATTTCGATGAGGTCGTTGATACCGATGTTTTCGGGGAAGACAGATGGATCGGCGGCGTAGACGGTCCAGTTCTCTCCGTCGGCGCTGAAGACGAACGCGCCTTGCTCCTCGTGGGTCGCTTCGTCGAAGGTGGCGCCGATACCGAGAAGTCCGGCTTCGACGGCAAATAGGCGAAAGACGTTGATTCCTTGGAACACGTCGCCGAGCGGCGTACTCGTCCAGGTGACCGCGTCAGTGGAGGTCAGTAGTACCGGCTCGCATTCGTACGCCAGGTCACATGATTCCCCGATTGATACCAGGCGTTGGTCCCAGGTGACAAGCTGGCCGAAGTAGGAGTCGCCTTCGGCTGGGATGACGTTCTCGATTTGGGTCCATGTGGTGCCGTCAGGTGAGATTGCCATGAGGGCTGAACATGGATATTCCTCGGTTCCACCGAGGCTCACCTCGATGCTCATCTCTGTTCCGTCTCGTACGACTGAGAGGTTCACGATCTGGTCCGGGTCGAGGGATCGGATTATCACGAAGAACGAATCGACGTCCGCTACTTCCTCTTTGTCAATGTCGGTGATGATGTCATCGAGCTCCAAACCAGATGTTTCCGCTGCGGTGTCTGGGAACACATCGTCGATGACGACGCCTTCTCCGTCTCGGTTGTTGGAGGTGTTGACACCGAGAAACCCGACCACCTTTTCTTGGCATTGTGCCCCTGTGGCGACAAGGCCGGGCCCGCCAGCAACCACTCCGTCAACCCACCAGTCGCCGTCCAGATCGGTGCCGAATGGTTGTAGCTGTTCATCGCCTCTCGTCCAGGTGAGGCCATCGCTTGATGTCCAGGTTCCGGCACCTTCGGAGCTCCAACCCGTCACCAGCAGGTCTCCCGACGGGAGTGTGACGATGCCATCGAGGGAGGGAAAACAGAATTCTTCGTCGATTTGCGCGCAGCTTGGAAACAGCTCCTCGTCGTGTCCAACCCTTGTCCATTCGGTGCCATTTGCCGATGTCCATATCGCCGGTGCGCAATCATCGGCTGGCGGCCCCTCGGGACCTTCAACACAGGTAGTGCCCACGGCGACGAAACCGGGCTCGGCCCCGATCACCTGCCGGATGTCGGCGTCACCGAGATCGGCGGCGAGCTCCCACTCCACTCCGTCTGTTGATGCCCAGACGCCGCCGAAACATTGGCCGGTCTGGCCGTCTTCGATCTCACATGTGGTTCCCACAGCAATAAGGCCAGGTTCTCCTGCCACCACCTGGCTCAGCCCTCCGCCACCACCGGGCCCGAACACGCCGTCTGTGTTAGGGAGGACACGCCAGCCGGCCATGATCTCACCGACCGGTTCGCGTTCCACGAGCGAGGATTCCTGATCCCATGCCCCAACGTCGATCGCTCCATCGAGACACGCCGGGTCCGCACAGGTCACCACCCTCAACTCGGGTGGTGCGTAATAGGCGAGTACCGGATTCCCGTCGGGGCTGATCGTCATGTCGAGATCGAAGATCCAGTTCTCGTCGAGAACAGCGATGCTGCCCTCCGAGCAGTCGGCATCAGCGCACTTCGCCACCGCCAGGAACGGACCCTCCTCTCCTTCGGCTCCGTAGGCGAATACCGGGAGAGCATCGGCGCCCATGGCCATGACACTTGCCTCTGCTTGTTGGGGTGGGCCAATCCGCGACAGAGGACCTGACTCTGAGCATTCCGTATCAAGACAACGCACCAGACCAAACTGAGCCTCGATCGCCACACTGAGCACCGGCCGCCCAGACTCCATGGCGAGGCCGACCACGCCTGGTCCCTCGTCGGTTTCGGCGACAACGACAGGGCCACTCGTATCGGAACATGTCGCATCGCTGCAGTAGACAACAGCGACCTGACCGCCCGATATATCGCCTTCCGTTTCTTCTCCCAATAGCTCGTTGCGGGCCATGGCAAGGACCGGGTAACCGTCCTGGCCGATCCCGACAGGCGTATCGAAGGCGAACCGCAAACCATCGATCACCGCGACCGTGCTGGAGTCACAAGCCGGATCACCACATTTCAGGACCACAGTCTCGTTCTCCGCCAATTCGTTGAACACAACAACCGGCAGATCGTCCCCTGGTATCAACAGCGACGCCGACTGGCCGGACCCAAGATCGGTGTCAGTATGTTCCACACACCCAGGGTCAAGACACCGCACCAGGTGCAACCTATTGTCGGGTGGCTGGTCGGGGTCCAGCTCCCTCCGCGCCTCCTCTTCCTCAAACGTAGATTGGTCGTAGTACACAAACCCCGGAAGGCCATCCGGTCCGATGGCGAGCGACGGTGCCTGACCCCAATTCCGCAAATCAAACGACACAGCGGTGTGCTCACCCTCACAGGAGGGTTCGACACACTTGACCGCCAAGAGCATCCAATCCTCTGAACCCTCCTCAGCTCCATCGTGAGACAAGTACACGATGAACGGGAGACCATCGGGCGGCACCACAACCCGAACAAGGTGACCGATGTAATCAACACCGCCCCCGCCTTGATCAAGCACCACCGAGGATGGGGCCGCCGTCGCTGCACCGCCGCCGAGGTCCACCGCGGCACTCGAAGTTGAAGACCCGTCCCCGCCTCCGCTGTCATCGCTCCCAGTGCAACCGGTAACACCAAGAAACACCAACGCCAGCAAAACGACCACGCGCCCCATCCGGGACATTCCGGTCACACCCACGTTGACACTCCAAAGAACTCGAAAGATGAGCCTCACCAACCCTACGCGGCACTACAGGCGGATGTTGGGTCCCATCCCAGCTAGCGCATAACCCGCAATATGTGCTGCCTGTCCAGTCTCTCAGGTAGCGCATCCCAATGAGTGACCCACCCCGAACAGTGTCGAAGCAGAGCACTCGCCCAGCCCTTCCAAGCCCAGTCGCACCGTATCAGTCAACGGGTCGCGCCATCAGGCATAAATCTGAAGGGCCGCACGGACTACCCCCAACCACGATCGCCGCCGATATCGGCAAATATGCGCTACCTGGGATCGGCAGGGTGACCGCCCATATTGCCGGTTATCCGCTACCTGTTTGGGCCCATCGTCCTGCGTTTCGCCTGCTTCACGTGCCTCTTCCGTTCCGATCGCTTTTCTTGTTGGACGGCGTCGATCACAGTTGATGTTCTGCTGGTGCCGGTTCCGTCAGCGGGCTCCCATCTGTTCGAGTTCCTTTTTGAAGGCTTCGATCTCGGCGACCGGGATGACGGTTTCCTCGAGCCATTCCGGAAGGCCGGCCATGACCGATGGGTCGGTCTGCACCCCGCCCATGCTGGCGGTGTACTCGTTGTCGGTGACGATGTAATCCCAGGGGACCACGTCAGTCATTCGGGTCACCACCTGCTCTGGGGTGATGTTCACCACTGTGT
>CAXMPS010000300.1:0-4737 GCA_964194995.1 uncultured Gammaproteobacteria bacterium
GCTGACTTCTGTCGAGCGGTCGCAGCGGCGGTGTTCGGTGACGCCAATGCGGTCGAGTTCGTGCCACTCGCGGCGGTGGATCGTTTCGAGGCAGTCGCCAGCGGCGATGTCGATGTGCTGTTCCGCACCACCACCTGGACGTTGCTACGCGATGGTCAGCTTCGGATGGATTTTGGACCGACGACGTTTTACGACGGTCAGCAGTTGATGGGAAGACGCAGCTTTCCCCTCGATGAGAGATCGACCGTCGCCGACATTGATGGCGCCGTCGTCTGTGCGGTTCCCGGCACTGCGTCGGAGCAGAACATCGCCGAGGCTGCCTCAGCGGCCGGGGTTTCTGTCCGCTTCGAACCGGTGCAACCGGGCACCGACGCCCTCGAGAAGTTCCAGCGCGGCGCATGCGACGTGATGACCGGAGATGGTGCTGGCTTGGTCGGCAACAAGGCGGTCAACGATCCCGGCGACGAGTGGGTGATCTTTCCTCAAACGCCGCTGTCGAGAGAGCCTTTGGGCCCGGTCTATCGCAGCGACGACAGCCTCTGGGGCGACATCGTCAGCTGGGTCGTGTTCTCGACCATCATCGCCGAGTCCAAAGGCATATCCTCAACAAACATGACGTTGCCGCCTGGTGACTCCGAAGCTGCCCGGCTGATGGGACTCGAGGGAAGCCTCGCTGCCGATCTTGGACTAGAGGGCGACGCGTTTGCACAGGTCATCCGTCAGGTGGGTAACTACGGCGAGATCTATGAACGAAATCTCGCTCCGCTTGGACTGATCCGGTCCAGCACCCTCAACGTCCTCGCTGAAAACGGAGGGCTGCTGTACGCACCACCCATACGGTGACCGCCACTCCCGGAGAGCTACGTCGCGTGTTATCACCCAGAATGGTTCTGTTTCGCCATCGAAGCCACACGCCTCTTGGAGGTAGCGCATATCCGGCAATATGCGCTCCCTGATCCACTCTCTCAGGTAGCGCATATGTGCCGATATGGGCGGCATCGCCTCAGTGCAGTCGGGTGTCGCCAGGTCTCGTTTGATTTTCGTCGGAGGGTGCAGAGGCGGCCTCTCGGCGCAGTGCGTTGGTAGGTTCGGTCTGTGCGTTTGCAGGGAGATTCGTCTATCCGCCGATTCGGTGCGGGCATGTGGGTGGTGGCGATCATGGTCGCGGCTTCGGGCGTGGCTGGTGCTTCGGCTGGCGAGGGCTCGACGACAGCGAGAGTCGTAGCGCAGACAGCCCATGTCCCGGTTGAGGAGTCAACGCTCGCCGCAGTGGAACAGTATTTGGAAACCGCTCGGTCAGAAATCGGCTTGCCCGGTTTGGCAGCGGGGATCGTGGTGGGCGACGAGGTCGCGTTCGTCGGGGGCTTCGGCGCAACAGCGACGGGTGTTGCTTCAGTCGGTCCAGATACGCCGTTTCTGGTTGCTTCGTTGAGTAAGTCGATGACGGCTCTGGCCGTGATGCAGCTTGTGGAGGATGGTCGCGTTGATCTCGATGCACCGGTGACCACCTATCTACCTGAACTGAGTCCTGGTGGCGACGGGGTCAGTGTGCGTGATCTGATGCACCACCGGAGCGGGTTAGCGACCTTGGTCGGTGTGGAACCGTTCTGGGAGGACGCACTCGGTGCAAGCTTGCAGGCGAACGTTGCACGCCTCGGACCATCGTTCCATGCCGATGCGCCGCACGAGTACTCGAACGCCAACTACGACACCTTGGCGCTGGTTGTGGAACGTGTCAGCGGGATCGCCTTTGCTTCGTACATGCAACAGCACGTGTTCGAACCGTTAGGGATGGCCAACACTCAACTCGATTCGGCAACCGCCGAACAGTCTGGGCTAGCAGCAGGCCACTACCACTGGCTGCTACTGGGCTATCGAGAGCACACCCCGACCATGCCGGTGGGGATGCCTGGATCGCATACCGTTTTTTCCAGCGCACAAGACCTGACCCACCTGCTGATCGCCCATCTAAACGGAGGAATGTACCGAGAGACTCGGGTTGCCAGCGAGGAATCGATGGAGACGTTGCACGAGCCGCGCCCGTACGGTCCCGATACCGAGCTCGGCTACGCGGGAGGCTTGAGGGTGGAACCTTCCGGGACGCCGGGAGCACCCGAAGCTTTCGCCAATTACACCAACATTTGGCACGACGGCTCATCCGAAAGCTACCGCAGCGTGATGTGGATGATGCCAGAGGCAGGCCTTGGATTCGTAGTGCTCGCCAATGGAAACGACCTGACCGACGAGAGCTTCCTGCCCCAGGTTGCCAGGAACGTGAAATTCATACTCGCAGGCGAACAGCCCTTCGAACTCGTCGGCGTCTCTGACTTCCTAACCCGGTGGGGTAAACACCTTTTGCTCCTTGTCGTGCTCGGCCAACTCGCATTGGCGTTCGCGACGGTGCAGCCACTCCGTCGTCTCCGTCGAGGCGGAACACCAGAAAAGTCAGGATGGGTTTGGCTCTCCTCCGCGACGCTGCTCGATTTCATCGCCCTCGCGTTGTTGCTATTCGTGATCCCATCGGTTGGCGAAGTGCCGCTTCAGGCCGCGATGACAGCCCCCGACTACCGCATCCTCATCATTGGGATGATCATCGGAGTCACATGGGGCCTCATCCGCACCGGACTCGTCACCAAATGGCTCTACACGCGGCGATCGAAGCCCGCGGTCGAGCCAACCAGTGACCCAGCCATACATTGACTCAACAACGCTCAACACGAGTCGAGCCCGCGATGGGTAGCGCATAACCGGCAATATGCGTTCCCTCGTCACTTCTCAGCTAGCGCATATGTGCCGATATGGGCGGGTGTTTTGTGGGTTACAGCTCGTCGTCGGCGAAGTCCCAGACTCGAAGCTCGCCAGGTTCGAGTCGAACCAGAAGGGGGTTCCAGTTGGTTGATGCCAACCACGAGTCGGCCTTCTCCGCTGCAAGATACTTGTGGGCCAGCCGACGTTCCGTTTCAGCAGCCCCAGTGTCGCTCAGCACGGCCTTAGTGCGGATCTCAACTCCCCGGTACGGGGGTTCGTTCTCGTACACGACCAAGGATGTCCGACTGTCCCGTTTCAAATGACGTGCTTTAACATCCCCATCAGCAACCACCACGTTGAAGCCGCCATCCATCCACTCGCACCAGACTGGGGACAGCCGAACCGTTCCGTCAGCGCCGTATGTCGCAAGGGTCGCCAACACAGGGTCTGTCAGAAACTCGGAAAGATCCTGAATCGCTAAGTCATTGCGCATCAGTCGATCGTATTGGTTTCTACTCGCCTGAACCCATCCGGGTTTATCGGGAGACTCGTTTGTCTGAGTTCGGCTTCGGTGGCTGGACTGTCTTGTCGGTGGTGGTTGGTCTCGTATTCGGCGGGTGGGATGTCTCCGATCGGTCCGAGGAGTTGGGTGGTGTTGAACCAGTCGACC
Source organism: uncultured Gammaproteobacteria bacterium (assembly GCA_964194995.1). GTDB lineage: Bacteria > Actinomycetota > Acidimicrobiia > Spongiisociales > ZC4RG35 > JACZUI01. Next base: position 3,419 of record CAXMPS010000300.1, read on the forward strand.
CGTTCCAGGGTGGCGTACTCGACGTCGTCGAGATGCTTCCACGGGCCTCGTTGGCGGATGACTTCGGTCTTGAACAATCCAATCACCGTCTCGGCGAGGGCGTTGTCATAGGAGTCGCCGACCGACCCCACTGAGGGTTCGATGCCGGCTTCGGCGAGCCGTTCTGTGTAACGAATCGACAGATATTGGCTCCCGGCATCCGAATGGTGCACCAACCGCTGCGGGTCGCCGTCGAGGCGGTCCCAGATTGCTTGTTCGAGGGCGTCGAGGGCCAGGTCGGTGCGCAACGACGTGGAGGCCCGCCACCCGACGATCCGTCTCGAGAACACGTCTATGACGAACGCCACATAGACAAACCCCGACCAGGTGGCCACATAGGTCAGATCCGACACCCACAGCTGGTTCGGTACCTCGGCAGTGAAGCCCCGATCGACCAGATCACGGGGGCGGACCAACGTCGCGTCACTGGTGGTGGTCGTCTTGAAGGCTCGGCCCCGGGTAACGCCCTGGATCCCATGTGGCGCATCAAACGCCGCACCGTGCATTTGGCCACCCCCAATCCCTTCCCGGTTCAACTGACGCCACACCTTGTGGGTCCCATACACCCGATAGTTCGCGTCATAGACACGCTGAATCTCGACCCGGAGCTGCTCGTCACGTCGGACACGAGCCGAGCGCCGAGCCGGTTCTCGTTGCTGGCGTTTCCTCTCGTAATAGGTAGAAGGGGCGATCGGCAACACCGTACAGATCGGCTCGACCGCGTACTCATCCCGGTAATCGTCGATGAACTCGGTCATCGTCTCGGTCGGCGGTCGAGCTCCGCCTGAGCGAAATACGCTGACGCCTTACGCAGGATCTCATTGGCCCGCCGCAGCTCCTTGACCTCACGCTCCGCTTCTCGGAGCCGCTCCCGCTCATCGGTCGACAACCCCGCCCGCAGCCCGGCATCACGCTCCGCCTGGCGCACCCAGTTGCGCAGCGTCTCGGAGGAACACCCGATCTTGTCCGCGACCGAAACGATCGCCTTCCACTGCGTCTCGTACTCGTCCTCATCGTCGAACACCAACCGGATGGCCCGCTCCCGAACCTCCGGTGCATATCTACTCCGTCTTGGCATGACCCCATCCTCTCAAGGAATGGAGCCTCCAGCCAACCCCGACGGGTTCAGACAACCAAGAAACTTTTGATCTGACAGCGATCTGTCATCCATTCGCAGCCCTCACGACGCACCATGCCGGGATGAGCGGACTCGACCAGCTCCTGACGGCGCAAGACCTCGCCGACCACCTGGTGGTCTGTCGCGGAATCAGTGGTCTGGT
>CAXMPS010000301.1:0-3307 GCA_964194995.1 uncultured Gammaproteobacteria bacterium
GCCTGAGCCTCACCAAGCGAAGGACGCATACATGAAGCTGAAGTTGTTCTCTGTCCAATCCGGCAACAGAAAGCCAAAGTTCGATGCTCTTGAGGCGAACGTAAATGAGTGGCTCGCTGATCATCCGAACATTGTCATCGATAACACGAACTTCCTATCCCAACCGAACGCCACGTGGTCGCATCTTGCACTGGCCGTCTGGTACACCGAGAAGTAGGCACTGAGCAGTGGAAAAACCTGCCCATGTCGAGCAATATGTTCTCCCGACCCGCTATCTGGATGATCGGACATCGACCGTCTGGGGAAACCACGCATATCGACGCAGCCGCCGCCCGACCACCTCACTTCGCGGCGTCCGGGACCCCGCATTCTGTTCGCGCTCCGCGAGCCTCGACAAGAAATCAGGTAGCGCATAGCCGGCAATATGCGCTACCTGCCGGTGGTCAGAGGGGGGCGACCATAACGACGTCGCCGGCTCTTTAACCACCCACCTCCCGGCGTCCGAGAACCGGCAATATCTAGCGGCTCATATTGCTCGCAGACGCTCTGCGGTAGACGCTGCGGGCAGCCGGAGGTTTGGGCTATGACGCCACCGGTTCTAGCTGTCGGAAGTACATCCACCAGACCATGTCGAAGAGCTCGATGCGCGTGCGAGTGGGTTCCAGCTGCTCCAGCTCCGCCCAAGCGTCACGGTTCACAGGAGATGTGAGATCCGTCCATATCCACTGGAGGGCTTCGCGGATGCGGCTCTGGCTGTACACGCTGTCGGTGGATGATCGACGGTATGGCCAGTGAGGGTTCATGTAGGCACCGAAGATCGCCTGATTGTCCAGGATCGGTACGGTGGCGGGGCGTTTCTTGTGGAGCACTTTCGTGGCCACTGATGCGGCGAACCCGGGCCATTCAGCCATCTGGGCGATGATCGCGGCGACGTGATCGCGGTCTGCATCCGATGACTCCTCCAACGGCACCGCAGGTAGAGAGGCGAAGTCGAGCTCATGCCCTCGGTGTTGGACGGCTTGGAATGCGCTGGGCCCTACCCGGGAGTTGATGAGGATCGTCACCGCTAGGTCCTCGGGTACCAGCACGTCGGCTGGTGTGGTGGGTTCGAAGTCGAGGTAGTCGGCGCCGCTGTCGTCTCGATAGGCGATCAGCAGGTTTGGGGCGTCGTCGACAACGCGGGCGAATCGCTCGAATCCGAAGGTCAGGCTCATCCAGTCTCCATGGAAGGTTGGCTGATGCTCGGGGCCTGGAGGATGGCTTGGATAGCGTCGGGGTCTTGAGGTAGCCAGGCGGTGGCGGGCCCGGCCGGCTGTGCCTGTGCGAGTCGGTGGCGGATCTGGCCGACGAGTTGATGGATGCGTTGGGGTGACACGCCGAGCTGGCGGCCGGCTTCGGGGCCGCTCATCTGCGGGTTGAGGAGGGCGAGGCGTTGTAGCAGTGCGACGGTGCGGAGGCGACTCTGGTCGGTATTGGCCGAGACGTACCGGATCAAGGCTGCGTCGCGCGACTCGGATGCGAACTCTTCGAGACGGGCACGTAGCGCGGGCAGGGTGCGGTGGAGGTGGCGTTGATCGTCGTGGTGTCCCGCTACAGCGATGTCGTAGACGGTGCCGTCGGCTCGTGGGATCAGGCCAGTGAACCGCCGGTCGCGATGCTATACCTGGCGGGTCCATGGCTCTGCTTCTGCTACTGCGGCGAGTTCTTTTGACTGGTGTTGATGCCAGTCGATGGCTGCCTCGCTTGTCTCGAGGAGGTCGGCGATGGTGACTGGTCCGGTGATCCAGTACCCGGCGACGTCCTCGATGGTCAGGTCGGCGAAGCGGGTTGGGTCGTCCCAGGCGCCCATCCGTTGCAGGGTGGTGATGGTGCGGCGTTGGAACGGTATCCGCGTCGGGTTGAGGTCTGGGGGCCAGGGTTGGGCGAGGATCGCCATGGGTCAACGATACGGATTTGGGAGTTGATGTCGACCGGAGATGGGGTGGCGTAACTCGCCATCTGCTGAAAGAAGAGCCGGTGAGCAGGGTCCTCCCATTCGACATCGATCGAACCCACGAAGCCAAGCGTGTAGACGATGTCGATCGGACCGTCGCCGAGGACCTGATATGCGACGCGCTGGTCGCCAAGCTCCGCATAGCCTGTAGTGGGCTCCACGACCCGGACTCTATCCGAGGCCCATCGAGCGAGACTGTCAGACACCGAGAATGACTCGCTGATTGAACCGGTACCCCGGACCAGCACCACGCAGCGCATATGTGCCGATATGGGCGGGTAGTTTGGTGGGGTGTTGTCGGTCGTAATGGTTGACCGGAGGTCACGTCTGTTTGAGGGTGCGTAGAGTCCGAGCCAGTCGGATGTGGAGTTACCGGTGAGCGATGTCGAGTTGGTGAAGGGTTCGTGTCCGTTGGATTGTCAGGACACGTGTTCTTGGGTGGCTCATGTTGAGGGCGGTCGGGTGGTCAAAGTCGTTGGTGCCAAGGAGCATCCTTTCACTCGGGGCATCTTGTGCGCCAAGGTGAAGGACTACGAGCAGCGCACCTACGCCCCGGACCGGTTGCTCCATCCTCTGGCGAGGGTAGGTGACAAGGGTTCAGCCGAGTTTGAGCGGATCACCTGGGAGGAAGCGGTCGGGAGGATTGCCGACCGGTTTGGGAGCATCGTTGACGACTTCGGAGCTGAGGCGCTTATGCCTCTTTTCTTCCTCGGGTCGCTTGGCGCGGTTCAGCATGACGCCCTGCGCCGCCTCTTCCATGTGGTGGGAGCGAGCCGTCCGGCGGGGAGCGTATGCGGACAAGCGGGGAATGCGTTGGCTGCGGAGGGACACCCGCGCGGGTTTGATCCAGAGGAGATCGTTGACGCTCAGCTGATCTTGGTATGGGGCGCGAACCTGCTGACGACTGCGCATCATCATTGGCACTTCATTACTCAGGCGCGCAAGTTGCATGGTGCGCGCATCGTGGTCATCGACCCGATCCGTACCCGTACTGCCAATGCTGCAGATGAGCATGTTGCAATCAAGCCTGGGACCGATGCCGTGTTGGCGCTCGGGTTGGCGCATGTGCTCGTTGCTGAGGGTCTGGCTCACGTTGAGTACAGCCGTGAATGGGCGAGCGACGTTGACGAGTACCTCGCCGAAGTTGCGGAGTGGTCACCGAGTCGGGTAGCTGAGGTGTGCGGGATTCCCGAGGAAGATGTGGTACGGCTCGGACGAGAGTTCGGTACTGCATCTTCGGCGGTGATTCGCTCTGGAATCGGCCCGCAGCAGTCGGTCAACGGCGAAGCATATCTGCGGAGCATTTCGGCGCTC
>CAXMPS010000302.1:0-6430 GCA_964194995.1 uncultured Gammaproteobacteria bacterium
TAGCACACCCGAGTCGACCCAAACCGGTAGGTCGTCGGGCAACCCGAACACGGTGACCCCTCCAATCTCCTGACCGGTCAGCTCTTTCGTCAGCTCAGGAGGTGCAAAGCTCACCTTTCGCACACCTAACTTCCGTCGAACCGTCCCGTTGACATCGAGTCTGGTGTGGGCGAGCACGAGACCAACCGCATTGTGACCCTCCGGCTTTCGGGAGGCCACGAGGATCGCGTTGGCCGACTGTTCGATCGGGATCCCATAGGCCTCGCAGAATGCGGCAGTGTCTGCCAAAGCAGGGTCACATTCCATTTCTTCGTAATGGATGTTCGACGCCTCGAGAGAAGCGATGACTCCGGGATCGGCGGTCATGTCGGGAGACTAGGGCTTCGGATCAGAGCTCCACACCGGCGAGGTCAAGGCCCTTCTCAGCCGCGACAGTCTTTGCCAGGTCGTAGCCGGCGTCAGCATGACGCATCACCCCCGTGGCAGGATCGTTCCACAGAACTCTTTCGATCCGGCTAGCCGCTTCGGGTGTGCCGTCTGCGACTACCACCTGCCCGGCATGAATCGAATAACCCATTCCGACTCCGCCACCATGGTGCAGCGAGACCCAAGTGGCCCCGCTCGCTGTGTTCAGGAGAGCGTTGAGCAGCGGCCAGTCGGCCACTGCATCCGAACCGTCCGCCATGGACTCCGTTTCGCGGTTGGGGCTGGCAACGGAGCCGGCGTCGAGGTGGTCACGGCCAATGACAATAGGGGCATCCAAGTCGCCGCTGGCAACCATTTCATTGAAGGCCAGACCCAGGCGGTGCCGATCCCCCAGGCCTACCCAGCAGATTCGGGCGGGTAAGCCCTGGAACGGGATCCGCTCCCTGGCCATGTCGAGCCAATTGTGGAGATGTGCATCGTCCGGGATCAATTCCTTCACCTTGCTATCGGTCTTGTAGATGTCTTCAGGATTGCCGGACAAGGCCACCCAACGGAACGGACCGATACCCCGACAGAACAATGGCCGTATGTAGGCGGGAACGAAGCCCGGGAAGGCGAAGGCCTTTTCCACTCCACCGTTGAACGCCTCCTGCCGGATGTTGTTGCCGTAGTCCACGGTGGGTATCCCATCGTCGTGAAAGTCGATCATCGCTCTGACGTGGATAGCTATCGAGCGGCGCGCCGCATCGGCAACCCCCTCGGGATCGTTGTCGCGCCCGGTCCGCCACTCCTCGAGCGTCCAGCCGATTGGCAGGTATCCGTTGGTGGGGTCGTGAGCCGACGTCTGATCGGTCACGATGTCGGGCTTCACTCCACGGCGCACCAACTCAGGGAGCACTTCGGCTGCGTTGCCGAGCAGGCCGACCGATTCCGGTTCTCGTCGTATACACGAGTCCTGGATCAGCGCCAGAGCCTCCTCGAGGTCGGTCGCTTTGTGATCCACATAACCGGTCCGGAGGCGCAAGTCGATCCGCGTTTCGTCACATTCGACAGCTAGGCAGGAGAATCCCGCCATCGTGGCGGCCAGCGGCTGGGCCCCACCCATGCCACCAAGGCCGGCTGTGAGTAGCCAACGCCCTCCCGGGTCCCTTTCGAAATGCTGTCTGGCCATTTCTGCGAATGTTTCATAGGTGCCCTGGACGATGCCTTGGGATCCAATGTAGATCCACGAACCCGCCGTCATCTGGCCGTACATCATCAGGCCTCGCCGGTCGAGCTCGTTGAAGTGCTCCCAGGTTGCCCACGCAGGGACGAGATTGGAGTTGGCTATTAGGACGCGCGGAGCATCCTCATGAGTTCTGAACACCCCGACAGGCTTTCCCGATTGAACCAGCAGGGTCTCATCCCTCTCCAGTGTCTCCAGTGACCTGAGGATCTGGTCAAAAGCCGGCCAGTTGCGCGCTGCTTTGCCAATACCCCCATAGACCACGAGCTCCTCGGGGCGCTCAGCAACCTCGGGATCCAGATTGTTCTGGATCATCCGATAGGGGGCTTCGGTGAGCCATGTCTTGCAATTGAGCACTGTCCCACGTGGTGCGCGGATCTCACGGGCAGTACCCGCGGTGACGCCATCCGTCACGGCTTCCTCCTCAGTTCGGGTCCTGGATTGTGTCCCCTTGTCTGTCGTCCGCATCCGCTAACGAGAGGCGCGAGCCAGGAGTTTGTGTTGATACCATAAGGCTCGTATCCAACTCCTACGCCGCTCCACTTCTTGTGGCCAACATCTCGCTCGAGGCAAAGAGCGACGCGGAGCCCGAACAAGTAAACAGAGCAAATCATGAGGACGCTGGATGTGCTTTTTCAGGCGTCGTTTGACTCTCTTGCATCAATAGGCAGGGACGCCGTCTCCGGTGGATATCACCGGTTGGCGTGGTCACAGAGTGACCTCCAGGCGAGAGAATGGTTCGTCGATCAGGCAGACCGGCTGGGCCTTACTGTCGAGGTCGACAAGAACGGCCACATGTGGGCCTGGTGGGGGAGTGATCGAAATGGCGCGGTTGCTACCGGCAGCCATCTCGACACCGTGATCGACGGGGGCGCCTTTGACGGGGCTTTGGGCGTGGTTTCTTCCTTTGTTGCAGTGGAGGTCCTTCAAAAGATCTACGAGTTGCCAAGGAAGCCGGTGGTGATCGTCGCGTTTGTCGAGGAGGAGGGCGCCCGATTCGGGCTGCCGACTCTCGGGAGTCGACTCTCCATGGGCATCGTGGAGCCAGGTGAGATCCTGAACCTCACCGATAGCCAAGGAGTGCTCTACTCGGACGCGATGTCGCTTGCTGGAGTGGAGCCCGATGGCCTGGGAGCCGATTTGGATCGGCTCGAATCGCTATCGGCATTTGTCGAGCTGCACATCGAGCAGGGACGCGGGCTGGTTGATCAAAACGAGCCGGTCGGGATTCTTTCGAACGTGTGGCCGCATGGGCGCTGGCGGCTTGACGCCGCTGGCTCGCCCGACCACGCGGGCGCGGCTCGAATCGCCGACCGACGCGATCCCACTCTTGTGCTGGCGCGTGCGATCGAGAGTGCCCGAGTCCACGCTGACTCGCTCGATGCAAGGGCGACAATCGCTCGAATCGAGCTGACGCCCAACACGACCAACACCATTCCCGGACGAGCCACGGCCTGGCTCGATGCCCGTGCGGAGTCGGAGGGCACGCTGGGTGCGCTAGTGGAAATCTGGCATCAGGACGTGAAAGAGGCCGCAATCGAACATGACATAGCAATCCAGCTCGACCAGGAGTCCTTCACTCCGGAGGTCACCTTCGACCAGAGCCTCGTGGCTGTGATGACCGAATCTCTGACTCGGATCGGAATCCAGCCCACTCAGATGGCCACAGCAGCCGGCCATGATGCCGCCATCCTCGCCTCGGTGGTCCCGTCGGCCATGCTGCATGTCCGCAACCCGACCGGGCTCAGCCACAGCCCGGCAGAGCACGCCTCGCTCGAGGATTGCCGAAGAGGAGTCGAGGCATTGGCTGCGGTCATTGAGGATCTTGCGTGTCGATAGAGCGGTGGTTCTGTGAGTACGCATGGCTCGGCGAGCTTCACGCCGACGTTGTGATCGAGGTAGAGCGCGAGACCATCGTTGCGATAAACCCGGGTGTCCCGGCACCTGTTGACGCGATCCGGCTCTCCGGGATGACCATTCCCGGGCTGGCAAACGCACACTCACACGCCTTCCATAGAGTTCTTCGGGGCCTCACCCGCCCTGCAGCCAAAGGCTTCTGGTCATGGCGAGACATGATGTACGAGGTGGCCGGGAGGTTGGAGCCCGATTCTTACCGTCGACTTGCGCGGGCGGTCTATTCCGAGATGATGATGGCTGGGATCACCGCGGTCGGCGAGTTTCACTACCTGCATCACCAGCTTGACGGATCTCCCTATTCGGACCCGAACGAAATGACAGCCGCCCTGGCCGATGCGGCCGGAGAAGCGGGTATTCGGCTGACCTTGCTCGATACGCTCTATCTCTCCTCGGGCTTCGGGCAGCCGGTCGAGGGCGTCCAGCGCCGATTCTCTGATGGCAGCGCCGAGAGATGGATTGAGCGGGTCGAAGGGCTGAATCTGGGTTCCGCTGTCCGGGTGGGAGCCGCAATTCACAGTGTCAGGGCCGTCGACCAAAAAGCCGCTGAGACGATCACAGCCTGGGCGAAAGAGAATGATGTGCCGCTTCACTTTCACCTCTCCGAGCAGGAGGCAGAAAATGCGGCATGCCTCGAGGCAACAGGGTTGACCCCATCCCAGTTCATGTTCGAAGTTGGAGCGTTGGACACTACGAGCACAGCGGTCCATGCAACCCACCTGAGCGACGATGACATTGCATTGCTGGGAGAGAGCGGCACTTTTGCTTGTCTCTGCCCGAGCACCGAGCGTGAACTTGGCGACGGAATTGGCCCCGCCCACGAGCTGCGGACTGCGGGCGTCCGGCTCACCCTGGGATCGGACAGCCACGCCGTGATTGATCTGTTGGAGGAAGCAAGACTCGTAGAACTCCACGATCGGCTGCGCACCCACATCCGTGGCCACCACAGCGCTGGTGACTTGCTGAGGGCGGCGACTGCGGACGGGATGGCCTCTCTTGGTGTCAATTCCGGAGAACTCCGGGTTGGTTGTCTGGCCGACTTCGTTGCCGTGACGCTGGCCTCGCCCCGCACCGCGGGTATCGGCGATCCACTGGCGGCAGTGGTATTCGCCGCCACGGCTGCGGATGTCACCGACGTCATCGTCGGGGGGCGCCATCTGGTGGCGTCGCGGGAGCACACCAGGGTGGGCGACGTTGGGCAGGAACTGGCTTCAGTCATGTCCGAGCTCACCGGATGACATCGACCGTGACATAGTTCAGCGCATGACCGAGTATGACGCCAGCACCTTTGGGGAGTTCTGGGCTCCCTATTACGACGACATCTTCAACGAGGCAGCATTCGAGGTGGGCCTCCTCAAGGAGTTCGCCGGCGAACCGCCTCGCGCTCTCGAATTGGCAGTCGGCAGTGGGAGAGTGGCTCTGCCATTGTCTCAGTCGGGCGTTGCGCTTACTGGCATCGACATCTCCGATGAGATGATCTCGCTACTTCGGGCCAAACCCGGGGGAGAGGCAATTGATGTGATTCTGGGCGACTTCGTCGATGTTGGAGTCGACAGGACCTTCCCGCTTGTGTACCTGCCCTTCAACACTCTCTTTGCGCTCATGACCCAGGAGCGCCAGGTTGAATGTTTCCGAAATGTGGAGGAGGCGCTAGAGCCTGGCGGAAGATTCGTTCTCGACACTTTCGTCCCAGAGCTGAGGCGGTTTGATGACGACAACACACGAATGGGGGTCTCCAGCATCAGCTCCAACGAGGCTCACGCCTATGAAGTGTCGATTCATGACCCGGTAACCCAGACGGTCGTATCTCACCAGGTGCGTCGGTTGGAGGATGGCTCAACGGTGGTGCTCCCAGTGGTAGTCCGATATGCCTGGCCGTCGGAGATGGACCTGATGGCTCGTCTCGCCGGTCTCCAACTGGAACATCGATGGGCCTGGTACGACAAGAGCCCCTATACCGAGAAGTCGGGTCAGCACGTGTCGGTGTATCGGAAGCCCTTGGAATAGAGGAAAGCCCCTCTACGAGGAGGGGGCCTCATCACATCGTTTTTCGTGACTAGGCGCCTACTGAATCATGCTTGTTGTCGAGATGAGTGACGCATTGTTCAGCGGGCTCCTGGGACATCAGTGAGCGTGCTCGTGGTCGTGATCATCTGAATGGTCATTATCTTCGGCCTCGTGATCGGCAACCTGCCGGCGCACATCGTCCATATCGATTTCGGTCACCTGGGTGAGCAGATCCTCGAGCATGTTGCCGGGTAGAGCGCCAGGCTGGGAATAGAGGACTACCTGATCCCTGAAGACCATGAGCGTCGGAATGGACCGGATCCCGAAGGACTGAGCCAGTTCCTGCTCAGCTTCGGTGTCGACCTTGGCGAACACGATGTCTTTGTATTCGTCGGAGGCCGCTTCGAACGTAGGAGCGAACGTGCGACACGGCCCGCACCATTCTGCCCAGAAGTCGACTACGACGGTGTCGTTGTCTTGGATCGCTTGATCGAAGGTGTCTTTAGTGAGGGCCACAGTGGCCATTGCTCAAACCTTTCCTGGTGGTGATTCATGGACTACAAGCCCGCAGAACGGGGTTTTGTTCCTTCTACTGGACGTCTCCAGCCCGGATAATTTCAATCCAATCCGTCCATAGGGCGCCTTTCTAGCCGTGTTCGCGAGTCTCGTTGCCGGCGGGCGGCTACGTCATGAAACCTCCTGTGCGACGCCCATGACGTGGGCGAACAATGCCATCCGCACCGGGATCCCGTTATCGGTCTGACGGAAAATGGCGAGACGCGGGTCTGAATCGAGGTCCTCGCTGAGTTCGCATATGGGAGCGCTGCTATCGCGCGGGAGTGGGTGCATGATGACGAT
>CAXMPS010000303.1:0-24450 GCA_964194995.1 uncultured Gammaproteobacteria bacterium
ATTCGCTCCGATCCAGGGAGGATGGCTTCGGCATCGCCAAGATCGAGTATCACCGACCGATAGTCGACTTGCTGGACGATTCCAGTGATGAGATCGCCTTCCCGGCCCTCGTACATCTCGTAGACGCGCTCGCGCTTTGCCTCGCGCAGCTTGTGCTGCATGACTTGCTTGAACGACTGGGCGGCGATCCTGCCGAAGGCCTCGCCCTCCGGAGTGTCTTCCCACTCGTCGATCACGTTTCCGTCTTCGTCAAGGTCCTGGGCATACACAACAACCTGGCCGGACTCTGGGTCGATCGTTACCCGAGCCTCCTCGGCGGCCCCCGGGCTTCTCTTGTAAGCGGCCACCAGCGCGTTGGCGAAGGCATCGAGGATCGCATCAACGGCAACCCCTCGCTCCCTGGCGAGAACCTCAATGGCCTCCATCATCGTGTCGAGCTGCATAGTTCTCCTTCAGTGGCCCGGTTTGGGGGCCTTTTCCCACCTGAACACCGTCCTGGCGGTGAGCACGTCCTGGTAGGACACCACGAGACTCTCGTCTTCGACATCGACCGTGAAGGTCTCGTCGTCGGCGTCGGAGATGACGCCACGAAGTGTCCGATTCTTTTCCCCTTGATTGACCTTCAGCTTTGCCTCACGACCCACCGACTTGATGAAATGGCTAGGTAGGCGGAGCTTTCGCTCCAGGCCGGGCGAGGTGACCTCCAACTGGTAGCTGTCATCGAGGTCAGACTCATCGTCGAGGAGGCGCGAAATGCCTCGTGACACGTCGGCAAGACGGTCGACGTTGGTGTCTTCACCGTCGACAACGACGCGCAAAAGACGCCCCTTGCCGGACCCCGAAAGCTCGAGATCGTCGAGCTCGAGATGCTCGGCGGCGAGGTAGGGCTCTACCAGGCTCCAAATGTCTGTCACCGTTGCCAAAATGCGTCACTCCACAGCAAGTCAGGTGGGCGAACGCGCCCACCTGACCCGAAAAAGCGTCCTGTTGTGAGAGCGATTATAAGGCTTGGCGGCGAAAGACCCAATATGTGACGCAAGGCTCTCTAAGAGCTGGGTCAGACTCCGAACCGGGCGGCCGTGACGGCCTCAACGACTTGATCGGAAACCTCGCCAAGAGGCGCCTCCGACTTCTCCATCCCCCTCCGCTTCAGCAGCTCCAAGGCTCCCGACTCGACACCACGCGGGCCCACGGTTACCCGGTACGGGATTCCGATCAGCTCGGCGTCGGCGAACTTGACCCCGGGCCGTCCGTCGCGATCATCGAGGAGAACCTCAACACCGGCCTCGACGAGCTCGTCGTAAAGAGCATTGGCCGCGTCCATAGTGACCTCGTCCTCCGGGCGAATAACGGTGATGACAACCTCATAAGGCGCCACCGAGACTGGCCAGATGATCCCACTGTCATCGTTGTTCGCCTCGACCACCGCCGCCATGGCCCGCTCAACGCCAATTCCATACGAGCCCATGATGATCGGATGGCTAATGCCCCCTTCATCCTGGACAAACGCTTCGAACGCTTTGGAGTACTTGGTGCCAAGCTTGAAGATGTGGCCGATCTCGACGCCCTTCCATCGACTCAGCGTTCCTCCGCAGACAGCACAGGTCTCGCCGTCCTCCACTGCCCGAAGGTCGACCCACTCGCCCACATTGGTGTCCCGCTCGAGATCCACTCCCGAGTAGTGCCAGCCGTCCTCGTTGGCCCCGGTGACCATGTTCTGCCTGCCCTCTAGCGCCAGGTCGGCCAGAACCCGCACCCCCTCAACCCCCACCGCACCGAGGCTGCCGGGGACGGCGCTCAGGAGGTCGCGGATCTCTTCCGGCTGGCCCGGCCTGACATCCTCAGACCGAACCCGGTCTCTGAGCTTCTGCTCCTGGAGCTCGTGATCGCCTCTCAGCAGGAGGAGCACTGGATCCGTTCCGATGTAATAGACAAGGGTCTTGATCTGCCGGTCGGCGGTCGCGATCTCCGGATGGGCTTCTGCCAGTGCCTTGATGGTGGTGAGATCGGGAGTCGCGAACCGCCTGAGGTCGGAGGACTCACCATCCGCGATGTCTCCCAACGCGGAGGTCGCCGTCTCGACGTTGGCGCGATAGTCACATCCATCGCAGGTGATGATCCAGTCCTCACCCGCCGGGCTCCGCATCATGAACTCGACAGACTCGCCATCACCCATGATCCCCGAGCTCGCCTCGACTGCAATCGGATCCAGCCCGATCCGCCGAAAGACCCGGAAGTAGGCCTCCCTGTGCTTGTCAAAGCCGCTGTCCAAACCGGGCTCGTCGATATCAAGGGTGTACGAGTCCTTCATGGTGAACTCCCGCACTCGGAGCAGACCTGACTTGGGCCTCGGCTCATCCCTGAACTTGGTCTGGATCTGGTACCAGATTTGAGGAAGATCCCGGTAGGAGAACAACTCGGTCGCCAACGAGGCAAAGATCTCTTCGTGCGTCATGCCGAGAACGTGATCGGTCCCCTTTCGATCCTTGAGGCGGAACATGTCGTCGGCGATGTCGTACCAGCGCCCAGACCTCTGCCAGACCTCCGCCGGATGTAACGCCGGCAGGTGCATCTGCTGGCCGCCAATCCGGTCCATCTCTCCCCGGATGACCTCGGAGACTTTGCGGCGCACCCGCTGGCCCAGTGGAAGCATGGAATAGGAGCCGGCGGCCAACTGGCGGATAAAGCCGCCCCTTACCAAGAGCTTGTGGCTGACTGCTTCGGCGTCGGCCGGATCTTCTCGAAGTGTGGGGATGAAAGCTTTTGACCAGCGCATGATTGGCGGATGACAGTAATCGGAGCCGTGCGATACCGAGCGTGATTGAAGGGCAGCTATGTCAGCCGGAACATCTACGCACGAGAACGCACTCGAGATCCTCAACTCGGACAGGCGGCGGATGCCGCTAGATAGGTCGGCGGGCTCCGACTAGTTGGGCCAGTCTCGGGTGGAGTCGAGATCGCGGTTTGAGATAGATCGACCAGTCGGGCTTGCGGATGATGACCTTGCCACCAGCAGTGCCTTCGAAGAAATCTTCGGACCGGCCGAGTGTTGGCGGGGTTATTCGGTTTGGGCCACCTCGGCCACGCGAGCCCGGCGATCAGACGTGTGATTGACGTCGCCTTGGATCTGAATCAACTCCTCCCGGGCGGCGGCAGCGATGTCTGCCGCATTGGCCTCGGCGTGGGCGAGTCGACTCTCGACCCCCTCTTCGACGAGCTTGCGCGCCTCATCGAGCAAGGCTTCGACCATCTCGGCCTCGGGAACGACCCGAACCACCTGGCCCTTGATGAAAAGATGTCCTCTGCCTCGACCGGCGGCGATCCCGATATCGGCTTCACGCGCCTCTCCCGGACCGTTGACCACGCAGCCCATGACTGCAACCTGGATCGGAAGATTCTCCGCCTCGAGAGCGGTTTGGGCACGGGTGGCGACCTCGATGACATCGACCTCGGCACGGCCACATGACGGACACGCGATCAGATCGAGTCCCTTTCGCTCTCTGAGCCCGAGATTCTCCAGCAACTGCCGTCCCGCTTTTGCCTCCTCGACCGGGTCGGCGGTGAGAGAGAAGCGAATCGTGTCGCCGATTCCCTCGTTGAGCAGAGTGGCGATGCCGGCAACCGACTTGATCAGGCCGGCTGGAGGAGGACCAGCCTCGGTGACGCCAAGGTGGAGCGGGTAGTCGACGGTATCCGCCAGCAGGCGGTACGAGGCGATCATCGACGGGACGTTTGAGTGTTTCACCGAGATTTTGATGTCGTCGAAATCAACATCCTCCAGATATCGAATCTCTTTCTGGGCCGACTCGACCAGCGCTTCAGGGACCGCGCTCCCGTATTTGCTGAGAATGTCCTTATCCAACGAGCCGGCATTCACACCGACCCGAATCGGCACGCCGCGATCTTTGGCCTCCCGGGCGACGGCTTTGATCTGGTCTTCCTTGCGGATGTTTCCCGGGTTGAGCCTCAACCCGTCTACCCCGGCCTCGAGGGCCGCGAGGGCCAGCCGGTACTGGTAATGAATGTCGGCGATGATCGGCACAGGTGATCTGGGGACGATCTCGGCGAGACCCTGTGCTGCCTCTACCTCGTTGCAGGTGATCCTCACGATGTCGGCACCTGCGCCCGCCAGCGCATAGACCTGGGCAAGCGTTCCGTCGACATCGGCGGTCTTGGTGATGGTCATCGACTGGACCGAAACCGGGGCGCCACCCCCAATGGGGACATCCCCAACCTTGAGTTGACGTGTGTTGCGGCGCTCGATCATTCCAGTGCCAGCGTAGGACAGTCGGCAACCATCACTGCAGGCTTATCGGGTCGACCACGTCGAGAATGATCGCGACGAAGCCGAGAAACGCGAACAGCCCGATCACTGCTGCCGCCACGGGGGCGAGTCTGCGGACGTTCGCCTCCCGACCGGTCAGCTTCTCATAGAGAGCGACCGCGAAGTGGCCGCCGTCGAGTGGGAACAACGGCAGCAGGTTGATCGTGGCCAGGATGACGTTCACCAAGGCCAGGATTCCGGCCAGAGCAACGAGCGATTCGGTTTGGGTGCCGATGTTGACGATCCCGATCGGGCTTACCGGCCTGATCTCCGGGTCGATGTCGGTGTCCCCCGCGAAGACGCCAAGATACTGGGCGAGGCTGGAGGGCCGAAGCATGTCGCCCATTGCCTGGAAGGTGAACCTGATCCCGTTCCATACGTTCTGACCGGCCAACCCGATCGCCTCGATCGGACCCGGGTAGTAGCGGGGGTCGTATGGGCTGACCCCGAGAAAGCCGGTGACGGTCCCATCCGGCAAGGTGTTCTCAACGAGATTTACCTCGACAGTCAGCACCTGACCACTGCGGTTGACGTCGATTGTTGTCGGTCCGGGCCCGACCGCCACTAGGGCCTCGGTCACGTCCTCCCAACCTGCAACGGAATAGGGGCCAATCCCAACGATGGCGTCATCAGGCTCAAGCCCGGCCTCGACCGCCGGACTGGCAGTCTCGACACCGTCAGCGGTGACGGTGGGCACCACTTCTTCGACGATCGGCTGCGGATCAGGAATGCCATTCGAGACCAGAATCGCGTAAAAGAGGAATAACGCGATGAGGAAGTTCATACCCACCCCGGCGAGGACCACGATGCTCTTCTCCCAGAACTTCTTCTCCCGGTACGTGCGGCCCATGTCCTCAGGCGCGATCTCCTCCAGAGGGTTCATCCCGATGATGCGCACGTATCCACCGAGGGGAATCCACTTGAATCCGTACTCGGTCTCGCCTCGCTGGATGGACCAGATCTTTGGCCCGAATCCGAAGAAGAATTGAGTGGCTTTCATCCCGACCGCCTTGGCCGCGATGAAATGGCCGGCCTCGTGGGCGGTTACGAAGAGAACGATGGCGAGAGCCGCCCCTATGCCCTGGAGCATGGCCTCACGGTACCTGGCGGCCTCTCCTAGGAGGGATAGTGCTCCACCAGACTCGCCGCGGCGGCTCGCGCCTCCCGATCGACCTCGATTACATCGTCGACTGATACGAGGTCACGGTGGTCCACGGTGTCGATGGTCTCTTGAACGACCTCGCTGATGCCGGTGAATCCGAGGCGTCCTTCGAGGAACGCCTCGACTGCAACCTCGTCCGCCGCGTTGAGTACTGCCGGAGAGGAGCCTCCCTGCCGCCCCGCAGAGAATGAAATGTCGAGTGCAGGAAAGGCGTCGCGATCGGGCGATTCAAAGGTGAGATTGGATCCGGCCAGGTCAAACGGTTTCGCGAGCCCGGGCGAGCGATCAGGCGCGGTGATCGCAAACTGAATGGGGATTCGCATGTCGGGATGGCCCAGTTGCGCCTTCCATGACCCATCCGCAAACTCCACCGCAGAGTGCAGAATCGATTGGGGGTGCACCACGACGTCGATCCGGTCGTAGGGGATGTCGAACAAGTAGAAGGCCTCGATGACCTCTAAGCCCTTGTTGAACAGGGTCGCCGAGTCAATTGTGATCCGTTGCCCCATATCCCACGTTGGATGCGCCAGCGCCTCTTCGGGAGTCACCCCGACCAGTGACTTCTTGCTACGACCTCGAAATGGGCCACCTGATGCCGTAAGTATGAGCTTGCTCACCGATTCCGGGGGCTCGCCGACGAGGCATTGGTACAGCGCTGAGTGCTCACTGTCGACCGGGATAATTTCCCCCCCACCGCGCTCCAGCGTTGCCTTCACCACGGGGCCTCCGGCCACGAGACTCTCCTTATTGGCGAGAGCAACTCGATTGCCTGCCTCGAGGCTTGCAATAGTCGACCGAAGTCCGGCGGCGCCGACGATCCCGTTGACAATCGTTACATGTGGTGTCGATGCCGCCTCCAGCAAGGCTTCGGAGCCGAAGCGAGCCCGACCGCCCACTCGACGTGAGAATTCCTCTCGCTCGTCAGAGGACCCGCCGGTGACGACCACGACGGCATCGGGGTATTTCTCTGCGATAGATGCAAGCCGGGGTGTTGGGGCTCTCGCCGCCAGCGCCGCGACTCGAAGGCCCAGGTGCTCGACCACCTCCAGCGTCTGAGTCCCGATCGAACCGGTCGCGCCGAGCACCACCACCGATGTGTTCACAGCAGCCCGAAACCTCGAAACAGCAGGTAGAGGGCCGGAACTGCGACGATGAACCCGTCGATGCGGTCGAGAATTCCTCCGTGACCAGGAAGAACGGAGCCCATGTCCTTGACACCCAGCGAGCGTTTGACCATCGATTCGATGAGGTCACCGATCGGGGCGATCACCGATACGAGAAGAGCAGCCGCAATGGCCTGACCGAAACCGATCGTCTCCCAGGCGGGGAAGGTGGCCAGAACTGCGGCCACCGCAACCGTGGCGACCATTCCCCCGAAGAACCCTTCCACGGTCTTGGCCGGGGAGACGACAGGAGCAAACTTGCGACGACCAAACGCCCGTCCGACGAAGTAGCCGCCCATGTCGTTGAACGCAACTAGCAGCACGAGGAACATGATGGCCGCCACGGGGCTGGGCCCCTTGGCGAAAAGAATCGCGAACGACAACAGGCCGACCCAAGCCATCCCTCCAACTGTTACCGCAGCATTGTCGAGGGGCTTGACGCGAGACGACAACGAATAGAAGAGGATGACAGCCGTGGTCACCGCCGCCGCCCATCCTGCAATGGCGCCGGCCCCCGACACCTGGGCGCCGAGTGCCATCAGCCCCACCCCCATGAGACCGAACAGAGCAAGCGGACTGATCCCCTTGGATCGGACCGTCGCGTAGAATTCTCCGACGCCGACCATCATCACCAGTGCGATGAAGGCTGCGAACCACCATCCGCCGAGCAAAAGGCTGCCCAGGAACATCCCGAAGATGATCAGCGCGGAGCCAATCCTCATGGTGATATCAGAAGTCGCGGCCTGCTCAGTGGCCTCGTGGTGGTCCTCAGGCAGGGGTGCCTCGCCGGTTACGTCTTCAAATCCGACCAGGCCGGAGTCGACGCCCGGAACCGTGGCGGCAACAGCCTGAAGCTCCCAATCCTCCTCGGCGGCCCGACTCACATCCTCGGCCAGCCCCCGGTACTCCTGTGTTGTTGCCGCTGAGTACTCAACGGCGGTGAAATCGTCGAGATCCGTGGGCGAGTCGGCCATGGCCTCCCAGTCGGTCAGGTCGGCGTCCCCGCCCTTGGCGACGTCCTCGCTCTTCGCGACGTCCTCGCTCTTGACGACGTCCTCGCCCTTGGCATTGTCGTCTTCGTCGCTGGCTGTGAAATCGTCGCCGGATGCGAGATCGTCATCTTGATCCTCGTCCATTCCGGGGAGTGTGAACACCTCTGCCTCGGAGTCAGCGTCGTCCTCGCCCTTGGCGGCGTCCTCCTCCCAGGGTCGTCCGAATGACTTCTCTTGGTCGTTGGTGGGGTCTCCGCTATCCATCAGATCTCGCGTAACTCTTCCTCTTTGTTACCTACCTGGCTGTCGACTCGCTCAACGTAACTGTCCGTCAGTTTCTGAAGCTCGTCTTCCCCTCGACGGATGTCATCGTCGGAGATCTCGCCGTGAAGGGCCTCCATTTCGGTCTTGGAATGCCGGCGCACATTGCGGATGGCGACTCTTCCTTCCTCCGCCATGTTCTTGACGACCCGGATGAGATCCTTGCGTCGTTCTTCGGTGAGCGGGGGAAAGGCAATGCGGATCACCGATCCGTCGTTGCCGGGGTTCAGCCCAAGATCGGCCATCTGAATAGCGCGCTCGATGTCGGATACGGTTGACTGGTCGAAAGGCTGCACGACCAGAAGGCGTGGCTCGGGTACCGAGATGGATGCCAGCTGTTGAAGAGGGGTCGGAGAGCCGTAATAGTCCACGGTTATCCGCTGAAGCAGTTGGGGATTGGCTCGTCCCGTCCTGATCGTGGAGAACTCGTTGGCAACGTGATCAACGGCCATTTCCATCTTGTGCTCAGATTCTGCCAAGAGGTCGCTGATCATCTTTCTCTCCTCGTCAGTGAATCACCGTGCCGATTTCGTCGCCGCGAACCGCCCTGACGATGTTGCCGGGAGTGTTCATGTCGAAAACGACGATCGGCACACTGTGCTCTTTGCACATCGTAACTGCGGTGGTGTCCATCACCTTGAGTTCACGGGCGATGAATTCCATGTACGACAACTCTTTGTGTCGGGTGGCGTCCGAGTTGGTCGCCGGGTCGGAATCGTAGATCCCGTCAACCATGCTGGCCTTGAGCAACGCACTCGCATTGATCTCGATAGCGCGGAGCGCCGCGGTGGTGTCGGTTGTGAAGAATGGGTTGCCAGTACCCGCGGCAAAGATCACCACCCGACCCTTCTCGAGGTGACGCATGGCGCGAAGCCGGATGTAGGGCTCAGCCAGCTCCTGCATCGTGATCGCGCTCTGAACCCGAGTATCCAGTCCGAGCTTCTCCAGCGCGTCCCGAAGCGCAAGAGCGTTTATCACTGTCGCCAGCATCCCCATGTAATCGGCCGACGCCGCGTCCATGCCCTTTGCGGCTTGGGAAACACCTCGGAATATATTTCCCCCGCCAACCACAATTGCGACCTGGACCCCGTTGCTGCGGGCTTCTTGAATCTCTTGAGCTACCCGTTGAACAGTCAATGGATCGATCCCATAGCCAATCGCCGGGTCGGCGAACGCCTCGCCCGACAGCTTCAGCAATACACGCCGATCGGTTGATTCAGGCACCGGCACTCCTATTCCCCCACAGCGATGCGCGCGAAGCTTCTCACCGAGATGTTCTCGCCCATCTTGGACGCTAGTTCGCCAACGAGATCGCCGACCAAACCCTCAAACCTCTCGGTGTTCACAAATTCCTGGTCATAGAGGACATGTTGGCTGTACCAAGACTCGATCTTCCCCTCGACAATCCTTTCGATTACCTGCTCCGGCTTGCCCTCGGCAGTTGCCTGGCGGCCGATCAGCTCTCGTTCCTTGGTGAGATCACCCTCGTCGACCTGATCCCTGGTGACCCACGAAGGGTTACTCCAGCTGATGTGCATCGCGATGTCGTCAGCGATCTGGCGGAAGTCGTCGCTCTTGGCGACGAAGTCGGTTTCGCAGGCAAGCTGGACCAGCACGCCAAGCACAGGCCGATCGGCCTGCATGTGAATGTATGTGCCGATCGTGCCTTCGCTCGCTTCACGGTCGGCACGTTTGGCCATTTTGGCCTGCCCCCGCTCACGGAGGAGGTCGAATGCCTCGTCAAGATCGCCCGACGCGTCGGTGAGCGCCCTTTTGGCATCCATCATCCCCACGTCCGCATCCTGGCGAAGTTTCTGGATGTCCTTTGCTGTGAAATCAGACATTGCTCTCCTGAATCACGATTCTTCGCTATCGCCCTTGGCGGCCTTACTCGACGCCAACTGGCGACCTTCGGCCGCCGCGTCCGCGATGGCACCGGCAATCAAGTCCACAGCCCGAATCGCGTCGTCGTTGCCGGCAATCACGTACTCGACATTGTCCGGATCGCAATTGCTGTCGACGAGGGCAATGATCGGCAACCCGAGCCTCACCGCTTCTGCCACCGCTGTCGTCTCGGCGTTGACATCGATGATGAAGACTGCGTCGGGCACCCGGTCCATGTCGGCCACACCGCCGAGGTTCTGCTCGAGCTTGGCGAGCTCACGATGGAGCTTGAGCCGCTCCTTCTTGGACAGGTCGTTCATCTCACCGGAAGCATCCATGTTGCGGAGCTCACGCATGTAGAAGATCCGCTTCTGAATCGTCGCGAAGTTGGTGAGCATCCCGCCAAGCCAGCGAAAGTTCACAAAGGGCATTCCTGCCCGGCCGGCCGTCTCGGCGATGGCGGCTTGAGCCTGTTTCTTAGTCCCTACGAATAGGACACTCCCTCCACCATCGACGAGGTCCCGGACGTACTTGATGGCGTCCTCGACCTGGACGACCGTCTGACGCAGGTCCATGATGTGGATTCCGTTGCGCTCCCCGTAGATATAGGGGGCCATCTTGGGGTTCCAGCGTTGGGTCTGATGCCCAAAGTGAACGCCGGCCTCCAAGAGCTGTTTCATTGTGACTGCGGCCACAATTGCTCCTTTCTGGTTGTTCCTCCGCCTGCGAGACCATCACTCCGGTTAGTGGAGTGGCCGCACCCAGCTATTGAGTGACCCTCTTCCGGGACGTGCCCGACCAGTGAGGGTTCACAAGCGTGTGTGATGGTCGGAAGTTTATGCGGAAACGGTCACGTTGGGTAATCGCAGCTATTGCGAGAGAACTAGTGGACTTGCCACTAGCCCCAGGAGGGGTCGCCAATCCGGTTGCGGAGCGACATCATCGTTTTGGCATGAATCTGGCAGACCCGGGACTCGGTAACACCGAGGACATCTCCGATCTCGGCAAGGGTCATCCCCTCGTAGTAATAGAGGGTGACCACCAGCCGATCCCGCTCGGGCAGCTTATTGACCTCATCCACCAGGCCAAGTCTGGTCTCCTCTGTCTGATATGCCGACTCGGGCGAGACAGTGTTCGGGTCGGCGATCATCTCCCCAACCGAGGTTTGTGAGTCGCTCCCTACGAACTCGTCGAGCGCGGCGATTCCGGACCGTCCGATCTCCGCGAGAGCACCTTGGAGATCTTCGACCTCCATCTCCAGATTCACGGCCAACTCCTCTTCGGTGGGGGCCCGCTGCAGGGTGTGCTCGAGCTCGGTGATCGCGGTCTCGATGCGCCGGGCGCGGGATCGAACCGAACGAGGCACCCAGTCGAGGGCCCTCAACTCGTCGAGGATCGCTCCTTTGATCCGGTTGATGGCGTAGGTCTCGAACTTAAAGCCGCGTTCCAGATCGAACTTGTCGATCGCATCGATCAGACCGAACAGCCCGTAGCTAGCCAGATCGTTCTGATCCACTGATCGGGGCAATCCAGCGCCAACACGACCCGCCACGTACTTGACCAGTGGCGAGTAGTGGAGGATCAGTCGCTCACGAGCGTCGGCATCACCCGACGCCTTGAAGCGCTCCCATAGGGCGTCGACCTTTGTGGTCTCAGGCCCTTGGGTGGCTGCGGTCATATGTTCCTCTTAGATGTCGACGGGTCACAGCAGTGTAGATCTGAGTGGTCGCGAGATCGGTGTGTCCTAATAGATCCTGCACAGCCCGCAGATCTGCACCCCCTTCCAGCAAGTGCGTTGCAAAGCTGTGCCGAAGTGCGTGGGGAAAAGTAGCAAGCCGCTTTCTGACTATTCGCCGCATGCCCCTCGGATCCAGCGGACCTCCCCGAACGCCCACCCACAGCGCGTTTCCCGCGGCGGAAGTAGCAAGCTCGGGTCGTCCTGATTCCAGGTAATTCTGGATGGACGCCTGCGCCGGCCGTCCGACCGGGACGCGTCGGGTCTTGTCACCTTTGCCCACCACGGTGAGGATGTCGGTCCCTACATCGGCAATCGACAGCGAGGCAAGCTCCGAGATGCGAAGCCCGGTTGCGTAGAGGGCATCGAGGAG
The DNA here is from genome assembly GCA_964194995.1 of uncultured Gammaproteobacteria bacterium. Lineage (GTDB taxonomy): Bacteria > Actinomycetota > Acidimicrobiia > Spongiisociales > ZC4RG35 > JACZUI01. Next base: position 11,955 of record CAXMPS010000303.1, read on the forward strand.
CGCCCGATCTCGCATGCCCTCCGGAGTGGAATCGTCGATCGACTCGATCCCCTGTATCACTGTTCTCGAGGGCAAGGCATGGGGAAGTGGCTTGCTCAGTCGGAGCCGCGAGATCCCCTCGAATGGATTGCTTTCCGCCTCGCCGCGCCGGCCGGCATCGGTGTAGAAGGTTCTCACGGCAGACGTCTTGCGCGTGATCGAACGGCGTGAGTAGCCATCGGCGTCGAGGTGGGCGAGAAACCGGCGCGCGACGCGTCGGTCAACCTGCGGGATCGATCTCACTCCTGCACTATCGGCATACCCGAAGAACTGCGTGAGGTCGCTTCGATACGCCGCGACCGTGTTCGGTGACAGATCACGATGCGATTCCAAGCGCTCCAGGTATCTGGAGACAGCCGGGCGCGCCCACTCTGGCAGCCGATCGAGAGTCATATCACAGATGCTATTGGCCCTATCGCGATGGGCCAGGGATACCGCCTTCGTTCCGCCTCGGTCCGACTGCTACCCGCCCGCACCGCCAGATGGAGAGAGCATCTCCCCAACACGACGAATCAGGCCCTCGGATTCCAGCCGACCCACTCGTACCAGGGCTTCTCCGACGGAGCAGCCCCAATATTGGGGCAGATCGTCGACTGATATGCCTCCGACCGGAAGGTCGACCTCCGGCCCCGCAACCCTGCTCGCCGGTTCACCAATCGTGAGGGAAAGCTCCTCGATCAGGTCTGATGCACCCAACACGGGGTAGGCGCCATCACGAATCAGCCGGTTGCATCCGATCGAAGCGGGCCTGTCGACATCGCCGGGCACCACGAACACCGGCCTGCCCAGCTCGGCCGCTAGCCGCGCCGTAATCAGCGCACCCCCCTTCTCGCCAGCCTCGATTACCACCGTCGCCGATGCGATGGCCGCAATGATCCGATTGCGCGCCGGGAATCGCCAACGGTCGGGCCTGGTCCCTGGTGGGTACTCGGAGACCAGGGCGCCCCCGCTGTCGAGCAATTTCTTATAAAGGGGACGATTCTCCGCGGGATACCAGATGTCGACACTGGACCCGAGCACGCCTACGGCGTGGCCCCCGGCGTCAACCGTGCTCCGATGCGCAGCTGCATCGATTCCCCGGGCCAATCCGCTCACCACCGACCAACCCGCTCCAGTGAGGGCACGGCCAAATGCGTCGGCTAGCTCGGATCCGTATCGGGTGCATCTCCTCGTCCCGACAACTGCCACTGCGGGCGCTGCCACCATTGTGCCTGCCACGTAGATCGCAGGCGGATGCTCGAGATCTTTCATCCCCTCCGGGTACTCGTTCCCGTCAGGCTGAACCTGCCGTTGCTCAACTATCACGCCAGTCGCTCCTCAATCCAATCGCCTCAGCAACATGGGAGTCCTCAATTACCGGAGCCGCATCGAGATCGGCAATCGTCCTCGCAACCCGATGGAGTCGATCTGCACCTCTCGCGGTGACTATCTCCTTGGCGAGTGCACCCCTGAGCATCAATCGACCCGACCTGGCTATTTCCATCCCATCGAGAGGACCAGACCGGTTCAGCCCGCCCCGCTCCAACTGGAGGCTGCGGGCTTCGACCACACGGTGCCGCACCGCATCGCTCGATTCACCGGGCGGTCCGTCGTAGGCGGCGGCATCCAGACGACCAACCCTGACCACCATGTCGAATCGATCGATCAACGGACCTGAGAGACGGGCCCGATAGCGCTCGCGGATCGCCGGCCGACACTCACAGGGTCGACGCTGATCTCCAAAAAACCCGCACGGACACGGGTTGGTCGCTCCAATCAGCTGGAAGGATGCGGGAAAGCGAATAGACGCCCGCATCCGTGAGACCGTTACGAAACCCTCCTCGATCGGCTGACGCAAAGAGTCGAGATGGCTGCGGGGGTGCTCGGCTAGCTCATCGAGAAACAACACACCACGATGTGCCAGAGACACCTCCCCGGGGCGGGGGATCCCCGACCCGCCACCGACCAGGGCGGCCCGCGATGCCGTGTGGTGTGGAGAACGGAACGGGGGAGGCTCATGGATTCCCCTCGATCGCCCGGCGGCGGCCCAAAGCAGGGCCACCTCCACCGCCTCGTCAGGGTCCAACGGAGGAAACAGCCCGGGCAACCTCTGTGCGAGCATCGTTTTCCCGCCTCCCGGGGGCCCGTGCAACAGAAGATGATGGCCACCCGCCGCCGCCACTTCCAGAGCCCGTCTCGCAGTCCCCTGTCCCTTGATGTCGGAGAGGTCCAAGACGCCACCGTCGTTGTCCGGATCACGCGGCTCAGCCGGTGTCACGTGCTCAAAGCCGGTCCTGAGAAGATCTACCGCTTCCGCCAGGGACCCGATCCCATACACCCTCGAGCCAGGGATGGCCGCCGCTTCCCCGGATGACTCGTGCGCCAGCAGGCAGGGCAGGTTCCGTCTGGCACTCAAGACGCCGGCTCCCAAAGCGTTTGCAGCCGGTCGGACAGCTCCGTCGAGGGCCAACTCGCCGACCACAATCACCCCTGAGGATGGCGGGGCCTCACGACTCGCCGCAAGGATTCCGAGGGCAATCGGAAGGTCGTAGTCGGTTCCTCCCTTGGGCATGGCGGCTGGGGCCAGGTTGACGGTGATGGTTCGATTGGGAAACCTCATGCCGGCCGACGCAACCGCAGCCCGCACCCGATCTTTGGCTTCTCTCACTGCCGTGTCGGGAAGGCCCGAAAGTTTGAATACATCCTGTTGACGCCCGACGTGAGCTTCGACCATTACAGGCCTGACGGTCCCCCCGACGAGCGCCACCGAGGTGGTCGCTGCGTACATAGCTCGAACGTACGACCAGACACCGACAAGAAACAGGGGTCTGCGTCGTTACCCGTCCAACACGGAGGTCCTCAGTCGATCAGAGCCACCGAACCGACCCGTCTCGGATCGGCATGCGCCGACAGAACGGAACCATCCAGATCGGCGCCGGCCACTCCACCGAAATACATGTGCCGATCCGGATACTGCCGTATCTCGATCTCATGGCCTGCCAGATCGATGCCTGGCTCGAGGGCGGCACGAACGGTGTCATCCACCTTTTCAGGGTGAAGCCTCGGATGGTCGATCGCGCTCGCCAGATCGTCTCCACCCAACGCAGCACGCGCCAAAGCGATTGTGAGCGCCGTGGTGATCCGATCGGCTCCCGGTGACGCCAGTGCAATGACACGCCCTGAGTCTCGGGCCAGGGTCGGTGCCATGTTCGACAGCATTCTCTCCCCCGGCTTCTGTGCCTCGATGCCACCTGGGAGCAGCTCGACCTCACCAACAGAGTTATTAGTCAGCATCCCCGTTCCTTTCGGGACTACCCCGGCCCCGTACCCGGCGGAAAAGCTGGCTGCCACAGCGCCACCATCCCGCTCCACCGCGGCGACCGCGATGGTCGAGGCCGACCTGATTCCGGCTTCCTCGAGCAGCTCTCGCGCCGCAGCCTGACGGTCTGCCGCGGGCTCGAGCCGTTCAGCCCTCAACTCGAAACATCGACGCAAGGCGTCGAACCAGACCCCGGGGTCGAGCGGGTTCCCGTCAGCAGCAATGGTCGAAAGGGCGAGAGAGAGCGCAACACCACCGACCGCGGGCGGCGGATTGGTGATCAGGTCCCAACCTGCCATCTCCACCTTCAGTGGTGGCCTTTCAATCGCCTGGTAGCTCTCCAGGTCGAGACGGGTGAGCCGACCGCCGCGCTCTTGGAGATCATTGGCGATCGCCCACCCCAGCTCCCCGCGATAGAGCACGTCGACACCTTCGACGCCAATTGTTCGCAATGTTGGCGCCAGGTCTTCGAAACGGACCAACGAACCCAAAGCGGAGACCTCTCCGTCATCAAACAGGGCTTGGCGGCTGACAGGATCCTGATCGAAGATCTGGTTGGCCCCTTCGGTGAGATAGATGACCGCCGTGCTCAGCAATGGGAAGCCTGGTTCCACTATCTCGGCGACGACGTCCATGATCAGCTTCCACGGGACCACTCCGTATCGTGAATTGGCCATCGCGAGAGCGGCAAACGCCCCAGGAACGGCCACTGACCCCGCATCCACCAGCGTCGTGACCCCACCCCCATATTCCATGGTGACAGTCCTGGTGAAGCTCTCGCCAATGAATCCAAGACCGGGGAACGCCATGTACCCGTCGATGACCACGGGGTCGCGATCGGGCAGGTCGATCGTGAGGTATCCGCCACCGAGCGGGGCGCACACACCGGGATCGATGCACATTGCGGTGAGTGAGGCTGCGACCGCGACATCGACCACCGATCCACCCTCACCCGCCACGAGGGTGCCCGCCTTCGTGACCAGGTCGGACGCCCCGGCCAGCGCAATCCGCGTCATCAGGTAGGTGACATCAATCGGGGTCTGTCGCGCTCATCGGCCGCGCCAATCGGGATCTCGTTTCTCGACGAAGGAAAGCAATCCCTCTCTGAAATCATCAGTCCCCAGCATCACAGTCTGCGCCTCCCCCTCCCAAGCGAGAGCATCGGCCAGACTCGACCCAAAGGAGCTGTTGAGCATCTGTTTGCTCAACATCTGCGCCAGCGGAGCTCCCTGGAGAATCCGCTCAGTCAGATCCGACACCGTCGCCTCGAGTCGATCCGGTGACACCACTTCGGTCACCAGACCGATCCGTGCGGCCTCGGCAGCGTCGACGATTCTCCCGGTGAGTGACATCTCCTTGGCCCGTTGCAAGCCCACGATGCGGGGCAACAGCCACGATCCACCGCTGTCGACCGCTAGGCCGCGGCGTACGAAGATCTCAGAGAATCGGGCTCGATCAGTGGCGACCACGATGTCACATCCCAGAGCAAGGTTGAGACCGGCTCCCACCGCCACTCCGTCGACGGCCGCCACCGTCGGCTTTGAGATGCGGTGGAGCGCCATGGCGACCGATCCAACGAGCTTGAGACGTCTGTGCCGGTCGGCGACTGATTGGAACTCATCGATCCGCTTGGGGTCGAGATCGGCTCCTGCGCAGAAGTCACCCCCGGCCCCAGTCAGGACCAAGACCCGAAGCGGCGAACCCTCGAATTCCTGGAACGCGTCTCTGAGAAGGGCCCAGCCATCCGTCGGAATGGCGTTCTTTCGGTCCGGCCGATCGATCGTGAGCCACCGAACCTGACCGCGATCCTCAGCGACTAACCAGCTCATGATGGTGACGGTAGACGGCTGGGCCCGGCCCATCTGTCCTCAGGGCGACTTGATCTCGACCTCGATCGCGTGGACCGGACCGATAAGGACCTCGGCTTTGTGCTGCTCTCTTTCTGACCACACAGCTTCACCCGAACGTCGGTCCATGATGTCGGTCCGACCCGTTTCGTCGGTGGACTTCAGACGGTAAGACCCGATGGCGACGATGGCCCGTGCCGGGTGCGAGTGCATGGGGATAATGGAACCTTCCGGCACACGGACCTCGAGGACACGAACGTGTTCGTTTTCCAATGCGACCCTGTGGCCTTCTGGGTCCACGATGGTTGAGTCATCCACTATTGGCACCTCTCTGTTCGCCGGATCGCTCAATCTATTGATGTGGCCGGCCAGTTACCGTTGCAGGATGGGTTTCAACCCGTTCCGGGACTCAAACAGGAACAATGCGGACATCGCCATGCTCATCATCGGCTTGATCGCGACGTTCGCGGTGCTGGCATGGGCGATCTTCTCGGGGTAACCGTCACCCCGGTGCAGCCCTATGCGGCGACCAAGGAGTATCTGTGCCCGGGATGCGACCTCAGCATCCTGCCTGGAACATTTCATGTCGTCGTGGTCCCGGATGAGGCCGCCGACCTACGGCGCCACTGGCATCACGGATGCTGGCACAAGGAGATGAGACGCCGGTTCGGCGCGGCTCAGGCGTCGCGTCGCTGAAGACCCCACCAGGTCAGGACAATTCCGAGCACGGTCCAACCCGCGATGATCGTGACTGAATGGGCCAGGCCGAGGTCGCCCCCCGGAATGAACGTGTCCATGAATCCACCCACTCCAATGTCGAACAGACCGGTCGACGCTGCGGTAAGCGAGACATTCTCATATGGCCCCCAGAGGGCGAGGATGCCCTCGATGAAGGAAAAGGCGATCACGGCACCGATCGCGGGTCCGACGGAGCGAAGCATGGCTATCCCTCCCATTCCAAGCGCCACCCATGCCAACTGGATGAGACCGAGCCGCCAGACCATCCCCAACCAGTCGGCGAGACTCGGCGTCCCATCACCAGGCGAGACGAAAAGCACGATCAAGGCCCAGCCCGCGGTGGCAAGGACCATCGCCGCCCAGGCAGCAAGTACGAAGATGGTCAACCGGGATCCGATGTGTGCGGTCTTTCGGGCGTCCCGGGTAAGAGATGTCGCCCACGCCGTTGTGCTCAACTCACCACCGAGCAGGACCACAGCGAGAATCAGAGCGAACCAGGTCTGACCTGCCATCTGTTGCGCCCCAGCGGTGTACGCGCCGGGCTTCTCCAGAACGGGGACGTCGCCGGCCAGGTCGGGCGCAATCTGCCCAAAAACGAGGAGAAACAAGGCGGTCAGCCCTGTCAGCACGCCCAGGATCAGGATCATCACCGGATAGAAGCGGCGCCGACTCAGCTTGAGGTATTCCGCGTGAAGGAGGCTCATCGCTCCTCCGTGCCGGTCATCCCTAGGAACACGGCCTCGAGGGTGCTGCGCGCAGGTGTCACTTCACTCGGGTAGATCCCTGCCTGGCCAAGCACCTGGATGATGCGGCTCCCGTCCTCCTCGGAGACCATCAGCCTTCCCACATTGTCTACCGCGCTGATTCCAGAGGACGCTAAAACAGCCACGGCTCTCGCCGGGTCGGAGACAACAACGGTCGTTGCCCCGCCATCGAGAAGTGACTCCAGAGTTCCCTGAGCCACCAATCGTCCGTGGTCGATGACCACCACGTAATCGGCCAGTGCCTCGATGTCAGCGAGATCGTGGCTCGAGACAACAACCGTGGCCCCGGTGTCGGCAAGATCCCGGAGACGGGAGCGAAACGCCCTCTGTCCTGCGGGGTCGAGACCATCGAGCGGCTCATCGAGCAGAAGGAGCCGAGGTTCGCCAAGCATCGCCGCTGCAAGGGCAAGTCGTTGACGCATGCCCTTTGAGTACTCGTCGACCTTCCGGTTGGCGTGGTCGGAGAGGCCGACGAAATCCAGCATCTCCTCGATGCGCTCGTGCCCGAACCCCAAGGTATCTGCAGCGACCCGAAGATTGATCCGCCCACTCAGCGACTTGAGCAAACCCGGCTCTTCGACGATGGCTCCGACCTGTTTCGTTACAGCCTGGAGCTCGGTTGGAACCGGGTGCCCCAGCACCTCGATCCGCCCTTCGGTGATGCGGGTCAGCCCGAGCAGCGCGCGAAACGTTGTGGTCTTGCCTGCTCCGTTTGGGCCGAGGAAGCCGGCAATGACACCTGTGGGTATGGCGAAGTCGAGACCGTCAACGGCTCTGATCTTTTTGTAATCCTTTACCAGGCCTTCAACCACGATTGCGGGACTGTCCGCTGCATCAAAGGGCATCCGGCACCCAGTGGACGTCGAAATGCCGTCGGCCGAGCCCGATCCCAACCAGATCGATTCGGCTTGCCCCGATTCTGCGCCCGAGTGTGGCCACCTGCCTCCGCTTGCCGTGGCCGACAGCATCAATGGGATCTTCGGCGTTGGTTCGCGTGCGTACCTCGATCACCACCCTGGAATGTCCGTCGATCGCCAGTAGGTCGACCTCGCCCCCGTCGACCTTGACATTGCGACCTAGAACAGCGACGCCATGCTCAGTGAGGAACCACGCGGCAAGCGTTTCTCCGGCGACCCCCATCTCAGCGCGCCGGCTCAGATCGAAAGTTCCTGCTTCTCCAGCTCTTCCACGTTCACGTCCCGGAAGGTAAGCACCTTGACGTGCTCCAGAAACCGGGCTGGTCGGAACATGTCCCAAACCCATGCGTCCCTCATCTCCACCTGGAAAAAGACCGATCCATTCGCCTCACGCACTTCGAGATCGACGTGATTGGCCAGATAGAACCTGCGCTCGGTCTCAACGACATACCGGAACATCGGGAGGACGTCGTGGTACTCCTTATAGATCTTGAGCTCTACCTCGGATTCGTAACGCTCCAGGTCCTCTTCCATCTTCTCCTCTTCACACACTCAACTCTGAGCGATCATATGCCAGCCCCGGTTCCTAAGTACCTACCAGAAGCATGGGACAAATTCAGAAGCCGCCTACGTTGGAGATGGGCCAGATGGTCAGGAACGCCTGTCCTATGAGGTCATCGAATGGCACTGGGCCAAATCGCCTGCTGTCGAAGGACGCGTTGCGATTGTCGCCCATGACGAAGACCTGCTCGGGGCCAACCTCGAACGGCCCCTCATCCGCCATGATCAGGTCGGGTAGATACGGCTCGGAAATGGGCGCACCGTCGATGAGAATCTGATTGCCTCGAACTTCGACAACTTCGCCCGGTAAACCGATGACTCGCTTGATCAGATCGTCACGCCCGCGGGTCCTCACCCCCACTGCCTCGAGGACGGAGCGGATGACAGCCTCGGGTATCGACTCCTCGATGTCGGCCTCTCGAGGATCTCGGAAAACGACCACATCGCCCCTCTCAGGCTCGCCCAGGTCGAATGCCAGCTTGTTGACCATGACCCGATCGTTGACCTCGATCGTGGGCAGCATTGACTCCGAGGGAATCCAGAACGGCTGTATCAGGAAGGTCTTGATCAAGACCGCAATGGTTAGGGCGGTGAGCAGAAGTCCAGGTAGTTCTGCGAGAAAGGAACGCCGACGCGGCTCTTCCGGCGATTCCTCGGACTCGGGTGTTGCCTGCTCGGGTGGCAGCAAGGTCAGTCCCGCAGCTCCTTGATACGGGCGGACTTGCCGACCCGGTCACGGAGGTAATAGAGCTTCGAGCGACGGACATCACCGCGACGGATGACTTCGATCTTGGAGATGATGGGGGCGTGCACCGGGAACACACGCTCGACGCCAACTCCGAAGCTCACTTTGCGGACGGTGAAGGACGCACGAACACTCGCGCCATTGCGAGCGATGACCACGCCCTCGAACAACTGGATTCGCTCGCGGCCTCCCTCGACAACCCTGACATGGACCTTGACGGTGTCACCGGCTCGAAACTCCGGGATGTCGTCGCGGACGTGCGCGCTTTCGACAACGTGAAGATCGTTCATGGAAGGCTCCTAGAGAATGTCGAGAGCTGATCTGGTGGTCCCGACGAGCCGGAATTGTATCAGGTATCGGAGTTCTCGGCATCTTTGAGAAGGTCGGGCCTTACCTTCTTTGTTCGCTGGAGCCGCTGCTTCTTCCGCCACGCGTCGATTGCCCCATGGTTCCCCGAGAGGAGAACCTCGGGCACTTCCCAACCCTCAAAATTGGAGGGGCGGGTATAGACCGGCTCCTCGAGGAAGCCATCCCTGAAGGATTCCTTCTCAGTCGACTCGGGATTCCCTACAGCACCGGGTAGCAGACGGGCTATCCCCTCGATCGCCGCAGCCGCAGCCACTTCTCCCCCGGCCAGGACGAAGTCGCCGAGAGAAACCTGTTGATCGGTGAAATGATCGATCACCCGTTGATCGATTCCCTCGTATCTGCCACAGATCAAGGTGATCCCGTCCATTTGGGACCAACCGTCGAGCGTGTTCTGAGTCATCGGGGCGCCAGCCGGCGTGAACACGACACGATGGGTACCGGCGAAGGGCTCCAGCGCCTCGGCCAGGGGCTCGATCATCATGACCATGCCAGGACCTCCACCGAAGGGGGCATCGTCGAGCTTTCTGTGACGACCGAGCCCATATTCCCGAAGATCTATTAGCTCCACCTCCAGCGCACCCTCATGGATAGCGCGACTCACAATGCTCACCCCGAGCAATCCATCGAAGAACCCGGGAAACATAGTGATGACGTTGACGAGCATCGGCCCCAAAGAGTAGGGCCGATCGAGGTCCACGCCCCGCGCTTATCGACCATACGCTTGACCAGATGATCGTTGGAGTAGACGTCGGAGGAACCTTCACCGATGTAGTGGCCTTCGACGGGTCGAAGGTGATGACCGCCAAGTTGGCCACGACGCGGGATCAGAGCGAAGGGGTGCTAGCCGGGGCCTTGGAGTTGGCCGACTCGGCTGAGTCTCTCCTGCTGGGCACCACGATCGCCACAAACATGCTGTTGGAACGCAAGGGCGCCCGGTTGGCTCTCATCACCGATCCTGGTTTCGAGGATGTGATCGAGATCGGTCGCCAAGACCGCACGTCTTTGTACGACCCGTTCGCCAACCGTCCCAAGCCTCTTGTCGACCGGGCGCACCGATTTATCAGTGCAGACCAGCTCGGCTCCGAGGTCGAGTCGGTCGCAGTCTGCTTACTCCACTCCTATCGGGATGGGTCGGCAGAGGCCGACGTCGCTGCCGCCATCGCTCGCGACGAATTGCACATCTCCCTGTCCTCGGAAGTGGCTCCGGAATTCCGCGAGTTCGAGAGAACCTCGACCACCGTTCTGAACGCTTATCTGGCGCCGATGGTCGACCGGTCCCTGGCTGGTCTCGACCGGCGGATCCGCGATCTCGGCTACACCGACCAGGTATCGGTGATGCGGTCGTCGGGAGGGGTGATGACGCTCGCCCAGGCCGGCCGACTCCCTACCGCCATCCTCCTTTCGGGGCCCGCCGGTGGGGCGATCGCCGCAGGCGCCCTGGGGGCCCTGATGGGATTGGACAACGTGATCGCCTTCGACATGGGCGGAACGTCGACCGATTTGTGCCGGATCGAGGGAGGGAAGCCTGAAGTCACCTACGAGCGGGCTATCGACGGGCATGTGTGTCGCATGCCCTCGGCCGCGATCCACACAGTTGGCGCCGGGGGTGGCAGCATCGGCTGGGTCGATCCCGGTGGCGCCTTGCGGGTGGGCCCACAGAGCGCAGGCGCCGATCCTGGCCCGGCCTGCTACGGACTTGGCGGTCAGGAGGCCACCGTCACCGACGCTCATGTCGTCATAGGGCGCATCGGGTCCCAGGCCTCCCTCGGAGGCAGGCTAGAGATTGATCCCGATTCCTCGCTCACAGCCTTACAGCACCTAGGCGGGCCAATCGGCCTCGATGCAACGGTGACCGCCCTTGGAGTCATCCGAATCGTCGAGGAGACCATGGCCGGTGCTGTGCGCACGGTGTCGATAGAGCAGGGTGCCGACCCTCGGCTTTCCTGGCTGGTCGCTTTTGGTGGTGCCGGCGGGCTCCACGCCACCGCTCTGGCGCGCAGCCTTGAGATGCCGGGTGTCCTGGTCCCACCTCACGGAGGGGTGTTCTCCGCCCTCGGATTGCTGCTCAGCCCGCCCCGCGTGGACCTGGCCAGAGGTGTCCTCATCACCATCGACAGCAAAGACTCGCTTGACGCGATCGTGACGGAAGAGGCCGAGAACGCGCACGGGCTACTGGCCGACGGGATGGTCGAGACATTGTGCGACGTTCGCTATCTAGGCCAAGCCCACGAGCTGACCGTGCCTTATGAGGCAGGCAACGGGTGGCCAGCCCTCGCGAACCGGTTCCACCGACTGCATCACGAGCGAAACGGATTCAGTCGGCCCGAAGATCCGATCGAGGTGGTGGCGGTGCGGGCCGTGGCCACCGGCCACCCGGCGATCAGGATGGAGGATCTGCCCGAGTCTCGGCCTACGGAATTGTTGGAGCCGGAAAGCCGCGAGCTCTTCACTCATGACGGCCCTCTGACCGCGACCGTATGGAACCGGTCGGCGCTGAGCCCCGGCGATCGAATCTCAGGGCCCGCCATCGTCGAAGAGCCCGAAGCGACCACCTACATCGCGCCCGGCGAACACGCGGAAGTGCAAGAAATCGGGACTCTGGAAATCACATGGTGACCGTCGATCTCATCACCCTCGAAGTCGCTCGCAATCGCCTAGCGGCAATAGCCGATGACATGGGTGTCATCCTGCGGAGGACCGCCTACTCTCCCAACATCAAGGAGCGCGCCGATTGCTCGGCTGCGGTCTTCACTGCTTCGGGCGAGATGCTGGCCCAGGCCGAGCACATCCCGGTGCATTTGGGCTCCATGCCGGCATCGGTGGCGGCTGTGATCGACAGCTTCGCCGAGGGCGTGGGACCTGGCGCCCAGTATGCGGTCAACGATCCATTCCATGGAGGAACCCACCTCAACGACCTGACCCTGGTCCGCCCGGTGTTCTTCGGCGAAGCGCTGGTGGCCTGGGTGGCCAACCGGGCCCACCATGCCGACGTCGGGGGTGAGGCCCCCGGCTCGATGCCTGCTCATGCCATCACCCTCGACCAGGAAGGGCACATTGTTCCCACCACACACTGTGTACAGGATGGCCAATGGCTGCCGGAGTTTCTGGAGCCGTTCCTCGAGGCCACCCGCACGCCGGCGGAGCGGCAGGGGGATCTCTCAGCACAGCTTGGCGCCAACGAGGCGGGCGCCCGGAGAATCACCGAGCTGCTGGAGTCT
>CAXMPS010000304.1:0-1160 GCA_964194995.1 uncultured Gammaproteobacteria bacterium
GATCGGAGTGAGCCTGCCTTACATCCTCACCGGGCAGATCGTCAGCTTCGTGATCTTCCTGATCGCCATGGTGGCCGAGCTGTCCCGGATCCCATTTGACATGCCGATCGCCGAGTCCGAGCTGACGATGGGTTATCTCACCGAGTATTCGTCTGTGCGGTTCTCGATGTTCTTCCTCGGTGAGTACGCATCACTGATCGCGTTCTCTCTCATCGTGGCCACGCTGTTCCTCGGCGGCTACTACGTGCCGTTCGTGTCAGACGCTTGGCTGAACGCGGTCGGTCCGCTTGTGGTGTTCGCCAAGGGTGCGCTGATCGTGTTCTTCGCACTGTGGATCAGATCCACCTTCCCAAGGCTGCGAGAGGATCAACTCCAGACCATGGCATGGCGGTGGCTGATCCCGATAGCCCTCGTCAACGTCATGGTGATCTCATTTGTCAAGGTGGTGATATGACCGACAATGGCAGCCCCGACAATGGGCAAAACGGCAACGACGATCACAAGAAGATCCGCTTCCCGTTCCCCGGGCTCTTCAAAGGCCTCGCCTTCACCGGCAAGTATCTGTTCAAGAAGCCTGCCACCGTGTTCTACCCCGACGAGCAGGAGATCCCGGTGCCACGTGCCAGGGGCGTCATCGCCCTCGACACCGAAGCCTGCACCGTCTGCATGCTCTGCGCCAGGGAGTGCCCGGACTGGTGCATCTACATCGAAGGTCACAAAGAGGAGCAAGAGCCCGAGGAGCCAGGTGGCCGGGTCAAGGTCCGCGCCGAGCTCGACCGGTTCGACATCGACTATGGCCTGTGCATGTATTGCGGGATCTGCGTCGACGTCTGTCCGTTCGACGCCTTGTTCTGGAGCCCGGAGTACGAGTACAGCGAGCATGCCGTCGTCGACCTGCTCCACGACAAGGCACGGCTGACCGACTGGCTGGCGACGGTGCAGCCCCCACCGCCGCTGGAGAGCTCATGAGCGTCGGGGACTGGTTCTCCGAGGTGGCCAACTGGGTGTTCCTGCTCCTGGCCATTCCCACCTTCGTCGCATCGGTGATGGTGGTGTCTTCGAAGAACGTGGTGCGAGCCGTGCTCTACCTCGTGATCGCCCTCGCCGGGACCGCCGCCCTGTTTCTCATGCTCGGCGCCGAGTTCGTCGGGTGGACCGTC
>CAXMPS010000305.1:0-5364 GCA_964194995.1 uncultured Gammaproteobacteria bacterium
GCGACTACGCCGCGGCCCTGGCTCCGCATTCGAAGGAAGGCGGATACATCAACTTCATGGCAGCCGACGACCAGGGACGGGCAGCGGCCAACTACGGAGCCAACTACGACCGTCTCGTCGAAGTCAAAACCGAATACGACCCAGACAACCTGTTCCACATGAACCAGAACATCACCCCGGCCTGATAGCAATGCCGATCTTTATGGACGTTCACGAGAATCTGGGCGATGTCACCGAGGAGGACATCAAGTCTGCCCACAGGCAGGACCTCGCCATTCAGGATCAATATGGGGTCGAGTTCCTCACATTTTGGTTCAATAGCCCAGATGGACAGGCTTTCTGTCTGGTGGACGCCCCCACGAAGGAAGCAGCGATCGCGGTCCACAAGGCGTCTCATGGGCTGGTGCCCTCCAAGATGGTGGAAGTGGAGAAGCCAACTGTCAGCCATTTTATGGGCGATTGGGAGAAGAGCGTCCCAGATATCGCAAGACACGATGACTCCGAACTCGACACCGGGTTGCGAGCGATCATGTTCACCGATCTCGTCGGATCATCTCAGATCAGCAGTCGGCATGGAGACGGAAAGGCGCTAGAGATTCTGGGACGCCACGATCAGATAGTTAGAAAGGCGCTCTCTACCTACGATGGAAGAGAAGTGAAACATACCGGCGACGGAATCTTTGCGTCTTTCAGTCACGTCAGCAAAGCAGTCGATTCGGCTGTACGAATTCAACACGGTTTTGGTGAGCCGATTGAGCCAGAGTCGGACGACGGTCGTGTGCGTATAGGGATTAGTGCCGGGGAGCCGGTCGACCAACACGAGGACCTGTTTGGTGCGGCGGTGAATCTAGCTTCACGTATTTGTGGGCATGCCGGCCCTGGACAGATCCTTGTGTCGAGTGCCGTTCGTGAGCTCTCAGTCGGCAAGTCGATCTCCTTTCAAGACCGGGGACCCATCGCCCTCAAAGGATTCGACGATCCCATCCGACTCTTCGAGGTGCCGCTCAGCCAGAGTCGCTAACGAGAGCCCCGTTCATACGGCGCTTACGGGCGGGTCCATAACGGCACTTATCGACGGTCGGTGGCCTTGGCAGGTCCGGATCGGCCCAGCTCACGACTGATGTTCTGGCCACCAAGACAAGAATCGTCTGGCTCCGCACAGCAAACGTAAACGATTCCTAAACCCCGAATCGCCGTGACTATCCCTTCGCCACGAATCTGTGATCTCAGGTACTGGATTAGCGGGGCTGGCTTTCTCGGCTAGATCGCCTGTGCGGGTTGTTCAGAGGTCCCCTTCAGCCATATGTCGTAGCTCGGGTTGGGACTGCCGAAGCCGGCCGCGTCGAGGCCTTCCTGGAGGTACAAGCGGAAATGACGCTGAAATGGGCGCTTCTTGCCCGGATCGACCCACACCTGAACACGCACCACAACGTCGTGTGCGCCGAGTTCTTGGATGCCACGCACTTCAGGCGAGCCATGTACAAACTCTTTCCATTCCGGGGCAGCACAGGCAATCTCGGCGGCCTCCCCCAGTGACTCCATGGCAGCTCGCATGTCGGAGCCGTAAGGGATCGACATTTCAACGACCGCACGGCTCGACTCTTGGAACTCGTTGGCCACGTGGTCTATCTCGCTGTTGGGCATGTGCCACAGAGTTCCGTTGGCATCGCGTATCACCATGGTGCGCAATGTCACCCGCTCTACATAACCGTTGACCGTGCCGACATCCACACGGTCGCCGACACCGAACTGATCCTCGGCCAGCATGAAGACTCCGCGTAGGAGGTCCTCGACGACGGATTGGGCGCCGAATCCTATGGCGATAGCAAGAACTCCAGCGGATGCAATTGCAGGTATGACGGCGATACCAAAAGTGGCGAGGATCATGATGAGCGCAATGCCGAAAATCACAACCGATGCGAGGCTGCGCAACAGCGAGCCGATCGTGTCTGCCCGCTCTTCAGCTCGCTCACGGCTACGTTCAGAGACGACACGGGTATCGGCGGTCACGACACCGATATGGTCCGTCAGCCTCCTGATCCCTCGGCGCGCCAGTCGATTCAGAACAAGGGCAAGGACTGTGATGATGATGATCTTCACCGGCGTGCCCAGCAGCCACGAGAGCGTCTCGGCGAGCGCCTCGTTGCCAGTCCAATCGGCCAAGACGTTGCAGAAAGGACCGAGATCCGCGCATGCTTCGGTCGTTTCAACCACGATCTCGGTTTGCTCTTCGACTTCCTGTGCGAGCGCTATCAGCCTCGACATGTCTGCCTCCTCGGGCTCTGGTTCGCGGTGATCATCGCATCCCGGGTCTGAGATGGGGAATGAGCCCGTTGCACAGGCGTCTGCCTGTCTTGCGGCCGAGAAACGTAAGAGACCCGCCGGAGGTCACCGCCCCTCGGTAGGCCCCCTATACCCAGATGAGTGACAGCATCCGGGGACCACACCGGTCAAGTCGGCCCGGCCGAACTCCGGGCTGTTCAGTGGTCGAGATCCGGTTTTGGCTGCAGGCCACTACTCGAACGCCGGTCGGCCTCCTGCGCTCGCCTGGTGATAGGAAAGCCTGAAAGTTGCTAGTGGCTAGCCGGCCTCGATGGCCTGTTCGATCAGGGCGGCGTCGAGTACCGCTCTGGCAGCGTGCTCAGTGGCTGCCTGTTCGATGAAGCCGGCCTCCATCAGTGTGAGGATGGTGCGTGCGACAACCGCAGCTTCGACTTCTGCCGCGATCTCGATAGTGGCCAGGGCTTCCAAAGCCCGGACGTTGGCTTCGGCTTCGAGTTCGGCGGCCATCTCGATGGCGTCGATAGCGTCGGCCGTGGCCACCAGTTCGGCACCGATGAGAAGTAGCCCGGTCGGAGTGAGGAACCCCTGGGCCACCATCCTGCCTCCGGCTTCGATGATGGCGTCGCGTACCCCTGCGGCCCATCGATGCTCGACGAGCAACAGCGCCGCACCGGTGCCAGGCGCCAGGTCGTCACCGATGCGT
Source organism: uncultured Gammaproteobacteria bacterium (assembly GCA_964194995.1). Taxonomy (GTDB): domain Bacteria; phylum Actinomycetota; class Acidimicrobiia; order Spongiisociales; family ZC4RG35; genus JACZUI01. Next base: position 2,987 of record CAXMPS010000305.1, read on the forward strand.
TCGATGTCGGCGGGACCGAGCCCGATAGGCGAAGCGTCGGATATCCCGGTGGGAACCTGGCCCTCATCTTGGTCGTCCTCGAACGAGAACCCCATAAGCTGGCCGATGAGCGTGCCGAGCGCTTCGTCTCCGGCCTCGTCGCCCATCTCCCCCATTTCGAGAGCCACCAGATCACCGTTCTCTTCCTTCGCGACGAAGAGCACGTCGAGAATCCGGACCGCGCTGAGCGGGATCAGATCGTCGATCTCTTCGATGACTTTTCCTTGCAGCCGGTCGAGACTGTCGAATTCGATCGCAATCAGTTGTACGGGGCCGAGTGTCATGTTGGTGGCCTTTCTCGCGGCAACGCCGAGTTCAACATCGACGACCAGCCGGGTGTTCGGGTGTATGTGGTCTAAAGACCAAGGATCTGCTTCTTGCTGGCCGTGAACTCTTCATCGGTCAAGACGCCCTGGTCCCGCAGTTTGGCCAGCCTCTCGAGTTCGTCGAGGTCGGCCGCATCGGAGGAAGCCCCCTCTTCGACGTCATTGGCGTCTCGATACTGCTTCTCGATCCCCAGTTTGGCCATAGACGCCTCGAGTTCCTCGTCGGTCATCTCCTCAGGATCGACGCCGGTGTCCTGCTTTATCCGGTCAGCATCCTTCGTGCTCATCTTGTAGGCACCGAACGCGACAAGGCCGCCCACAAGCAACATGCGCCTACGTCGACGTCGACGCATCTTTCGTCGTCCTCCGCGGCGCCTGCCCGCGCCGCCACGGGCTCCTCCCATACCACCCCGTCCTCTAGCGCCTCCGCCTCGTCCTCTTGGTGACATATCCTCCGACGCTCCTGTGGTGTAGGGATTAGATCGGGTGGACGGTTCTTCGGCCGTCCTCGACCCTAAGCGACGGGATTATTGCACTGCCCCCAACCATCACCAAACCGCCGTCCCGATTGGGGGACGTTCGCTATACGTCATGTCTTTGACGTTTTTTCTGTACTCGCCTCCCAACCCAAATTGGCCGTCTGCTACCTCCGCTCCGACCTGATTGCTGCCTAGTTGTCAGATGCCGCGGACTTGGGGACCCATGCATCGAGCCTTTCGATTCAGGATCGGCGCAGGCCGATTCGGCAGCGCCTATCCCAGAGGTCAGAGCATTTATGTACGGGTAGCGTTGGCCGTCCGGCGCATATGGAAAGGACTCCTCGTTCCCCACGAGAAGCCCTTTCACTCATCACAACCCGTCCAGTCCGTCAGACGACGTCAGGGGAGCGCACGCCGGTGATGTCGCGACCGTGGGCGGTGAGTGCCCAGACCGTAAACACCGAGAGGGTGACGATAAGGATTGCCCACACCGGGTAGTAGGGCAGCCATGCGAACGCAACCAGCCCCGATATGACGGCAAGGATCACACCCACGGTGCGTGCCCACACCTCTCCAACGAACACGCTGATACCGGCGAACCCCACCACGACGCCGAGAATGACGTGTATCCAACCCCATATCGTTGCATCGAATTCGAAGATCCACTCCCGAGTGACGACGTAGAAATCGTCGCTGACAAGCGCCACGAGCCCGGCCATGATCCACCAGCCACCCAACAGAAACATCATGAACCCGGCAAACACCGTCAAGCCGATCGCTCCGACACTTCGATCTTCACTCATTGTTCTCGTCCTCTGGATGGGCTTTGGCGTTCCTTTTGAATCGTAGATGACGGGCCCATCGATCCGTGCGACGATCATGCCGAAGTCACGGCGGGATCGAGCAGACCGATCTCTATCGGGCAATGGGCAGAGTATCCACGGACGAATAAGGCAACCCGACGGGAAGGCCGCACATAAGGGCTGCGATTTCGGGCAGGAGCAGAGGGGTCCTATCGAGTCTCCACCCCCACCTACCGGTGGTGGGACTTGTTGAGTGGCGGACCGTCCGGGATACGAAGCTAGATACCCGCTGGTCGTGTCCCAACGCTGACGCTCTCGCTCACCTCTGGAGGTGTCTCCAGGAAGGACTGAATGGCGCGGATCAACTCGCTGATGTCGATGGGCTTTGTCAAGTACCCGTCGCAGCCCGCTTCATAGCATTGCTCGTCGTCGCCCGGCATGGCCTGCGCCGTTAAGGCGATCACGGGGATGTCTTGCGTTGATGGGGACGCCTTCAACAGCCGAGTTGCCTCAAGTCCCCCCATCACCGGCATGCGCATGTCCATCAAAACTGCATCGGGGCGGAAGGTGGCGGCTCGATCGACGGCTTCGCGGCCGTTGTCCGCTATTGCCACTTCGAATCCGGCTGCCGAAAGGGCATCAAAAACGAAAAGCTGGCTTATCTTGTCGTCCTCTGCGAGCAGTACGCGGACGCTGTTGCTGGCGTCGGATCGTTCATCCGGGCCTATGGC
>CAXMPS010000306.1:0-2022 GCA_964194995.1 uncultured Gammaproteobacteria bacterium
CGGCGTACTCCCCGGAAACGAGACACGCATCTCACCCTCCGCCAACGGCTCATTCGCCGGGAAGTAGTTCCGGTTCGTCACCGATGGCGTCGGTCGATACTCGCCCGACAAGGAAATGCCGCCACCCGGTCGCGCTCCATACGGATTCCTCGGCATCTCTGTCAGACCTCCTCTGAGACTCTCGTGACCACCACGACCCTACCGACCCGTCGCATGCCCGATCCCGCACATCAAGACACCGCTTCCAGCTAGCGCATAACCGGCAATATGGGCGGCCCGTCAACGGGTTCCGGGTAGCGCATATGTGCCGATATGGGCGGGTGGTGGGGGTTTCGGGGGCTACTCGTTGCTCCGGTTGAGGTCTGTCCAAGTTGATGCAAGTTCGGTCAGCAACGCCGACGTCGCGTGATGAGGTCCTCTCGCGCCACGGACGGGTCTTCCAACCGCCGGTGGGCTTGCGCGTTTTCAGTCGGCGACGGGTGTGAATGTTTCCATTACAGCTGCAAAGGTTTCCCGGTCGGCGGCTGGATCGAACGACGTGAACGTGATGACGAAGCTAGCGTCTTCGGTCACCATGTAGTATTGATGTTGTTCCGCGAGTCCCGCTGGAAAAGCAACTTCAGACCTCAGCAACAAGCCCTCAGTCCCGTTGTAGTCCACTCGATCGACCGAGAGTACCGTCGCCCCCAGCAACTCCGATAGCCCCGTTCTAAGAATCGCCTCGAGTTCCTCCCAGCGGCCCGCGTCCATGTACCCCCCCGGCGGTCCTGGCTGAAGTAGCACGTTGACGTTGGGGTTGCCGGTGGCGTCGAGTGCGAAGAGGGCAGGTTCCGTAGCAAGGGAGTCCCGCAGAATCTCTAGGGCCTCAGGCTCAAGGATAGCCTCAGCAGCCTCCGCGATGAAAGGCGCCACGTCACCCTCTGCGACCACCCAAGCGGACGGCAAGGCAATCAGAAACCCGTCCGCGGACCCGTCGTAGAGCTCGTAGCCCTCCGGGACTCCAACTGATGCCGCGGGTTCGCTTCCACCACACGCGACAGCGATCAACCCCAAGAGACCGGAGAACGCCAAGACACGCCACATCATCATCGCGATACTAAATGGACGTTCGGCCGACGACCATCAGGTAGCGCATATGTGCCGATATGGGCGGGTGGCTAACTTGGGGAGCTCGATGATCTGAGACCGTATGAGCAACCTGGCACCCACGTTTGAGCTGTTGGCTGCTGACGGCCCCGATGACGCTTACCGATCCCAGTTGATGCAATTCGGGCGCCTTGTTGGCTCGTGGGATCTCGAAGCCTCCTTCTTTGATGAAGACGGGACAGAGGAACGGATGAGTGCCGAATGGCATTGGGATTGGATCTTGGGGGGCCGAGCCATCCAGGATGTGATGGTGTTCCCGGCACGGTCATCGAGTCTTCCCGAAGGCAGCAGCTACCGATATGGCACGTCGATACGACTGTATGACGCGATGGGTGAGTTGTGGCGAGTCGTTTGGATCGCCCCGGAGTCAGGCACTGTGTTCAAGCTCACTGGGGTCTTCTCAGAGGACGAAGCGGTCGTTCTGAATGGCGATCCGAATGACGGCGAGCCGACCAAGTGGATCTTCTCGCAGGTGACCGACGACTCCTTTCTCTGGGAAGGGTTCGTTCAAGACGATCCGTCGAGCGAGTGGCGTTTGATTCAACGAATGACGGCCCGTCGGGTCAATTCATAGGAGAACCCGTCGAGGAATCCGCTCACCCGCCACCAACGAGACGGGTAGCGCATATGTGCCGATATGGGCGGGTCTATACGGTTGTTCTGTGGACGAATCGGATCTGAGAAAGAACCCTGAAGCGTTACCAAACCCTGAGCCACCACGCATCGATCGGTACTCGGTCAACAGTACGAGCTTGTATGTAGAGGTTCGCGGTAAAGGCCCGGCGGTGCTCCTGATCGGCGCCAGCGACGAAGATGCCGAGGTCTACCGTCCGATCGCCGAGCGGCTCCTCGAAGTCCCGCTCCTGGTCGTAGCCG
>CAXMPS010000307.1:0-5953 GCA_964194995.1 uncultured Gammaproteobacteria bacterium
CCCTTGAGCATCACCTCGACTCTTTCCCACGCAGCAGGACTGCCACCCGGCATGAGCGAAGGGCCTCGCCTGGCGCCCTCTTCGCCGCCTGAGATGCCCATCCCGAGGTAGAGCAGGCCTCGATCCTCGACAATTCGTCGCCTTCGCTCCGTGTCTTGGTAGAGGGAGTTGCCCCCGTCGATGATCACATCGCCGTCTTCGAGGTAGTCAGAGAGTTGGGAGATGAGGAAGTCAACCGGCTTTCCCGCTTTCACCATCAGGAGAACCACACGAGGAGCCTCCAGGAGGCCGACCAGCTCTTCGATGGAATAGGCCGCTTTCACCCCTTTCTCGCCCGCTTCTCCAGCGAGGAACTCCTCGGTTGTCGAGTGGGTCCGGTTGTACACCGCCACCCGGTTACCCATGTCAGCCAGGTTGAGGGCGAGGTTTGCGCCCATCACGGCGAGGCCCACCACGCCAACTTCTGCCTTTTGCGTCATGGCGGCGAGGCTAACCGGCTCGGCTATCGCCGGTCGTCGAGGTGGTTTGGAGCCGCCGACGGGACGGACCACTACGCTCGCCCGCCGTGGCGACAACTCGAATCGGAATTGATGTCGGCGGTTCCGGGATCAAGGCCGGACTTGTGGACATCGACGAGGGTCGCCTGCTGGCCGAGCGAATTCGGGTCTTGACACCAGATCCGGCGACACCGGCGAATGTAGCGATGGCGATTGCCGATCTAGTGGGTCTGATCGGAGCCGATGGCGTCGTCGGAGTTGGCTTTCCCGCCGTGGTCAGGGGCGGCCTGGTGTCGACGGCGAACAACATCGCCCCTTCCTGGATCGGGGTCAATGCGATCGATCTCTTTCAAGAAGCGCTGGACCGGCGGGTGGTAGTCGCCAATGACGCCGACTCCGCCGGCCTCGCCGAAGCAACCTTCGGGGCGGCGCGCGGAGTGGCGGGCACCGTCCTCATTCTGACGTTCGGAACCGGGGTCGGGAGTGCCCTCATCGCCGATGGAAAGTTGATGCCAAATCTCGAACTCGGCCAGATCGAGCTTCATGGCGTCCGCCCCGCCGAACTCAGGTATTCGGCCAAGGCGAGACGTCGTGAGGATCTCGACTGGGAGACCTGGGGAGACCGTGCCAACGAGTACCTGACTCATGTGAACGACTTGTTCAACCCGAGTCTGATGGTGGTAGGGGGTGGCATCGCCCGAAAGTGGGAGATGTTCTCTTCCAGGATCGACCCTGGTCTGCCTGTCGTCCCTGCCGAGCTGGGCAACAACGCGGGCCTGGTAGGTGCCGCGTTTCTCGCAGCTACCGGCTGAATTCTAGGAATCGGGTGGCGAAGGCCTGCGGAACCCGCACTTCGATGATCGTTCCCCTGTCGTCGTGCTTCTCCACTAGGACTTCGCCCACTTGGTGCGCGGCAGCGATGATGTCGCCCCGGTCATAGGGCACCTCGAGCACGAGGGCGACCATCTGGCGTTTCAGGGTGTTGGACATTCGTTCGGCAAGGTGGGGCAGGCCTGCACCGTTACGCGCCGATATCAACACGCCGTCGGGATAGAGATTCTCCAAGCGGTGACGAGCGGTATCGGACAGAAGGTCGGCCTTGTTGAAGGCGAGGATCTCGGGAATCGTCGATGCGTCGATCTCGTGTAACACCTCTCGCACTGCCGCGATCTGACCGGCGGGGTCGCGATCGGTGCCGTCGACGACATGGATGAGAAGATCGGCATGCGTCACCTCGGCCAGAGTCGACCGGAACGATTCGATCAGATGGTGGGGAAGGCGTCGCACGAATCCGACTGTGTCGGCCATGAGTACCGACCTGTTGTCAGGCAACTCCAGGCGTCGAACGGTGGAGTCGAGCGTGGCGAACAGTTGGTCCTGGACCAGGACGTCGGCATCAGTCAGCGCGTTGAGCAGCGTTGACTTGCCGGCATTCGTGTAGCCCACGATGGCCGCCTGGGGGATGGAGGAGCGTTTTCTCGACTTGCTCTGTGTCTCGCGATGCCGGGCCGCCTTCTTGAGATCACGCTCTATCTTCGAAACCCTCTCCAAGATACGGCGGCGGTCGGTCTCCAGTTTGGTTTCGCCAGGCCCTCTGGCCAGCACGCCGAAGCCCTGCTGCGAGAGCGCCTTTCCCTTGCCGCGCAGTCGGGGCAAGTTGTAGCGGTGCATCGCGAGCTCAACCTGGAGTGACCCCACTTTGGATGTGGCGTGCTGGGCGAAAATGTCGAGAATTACTGCCTCTCGGTCGACCACGTCACAGTGGAAGACCTTCTGGAGGTTCCTTTGCTGAGCCGGAGACAGCGGGTTGTCGAAGACGACCACATCGACATCAAGGGAAGTGGTGAGTGAGGCGAGCTCTTTGGTTTTACCCGAACCGATGTAGGTGGCCGGGTCGATGCTCTGGCGCCTCACGACCTCCTGGTCAACCGGCTCGGAACCTGACGTCTCTGTGAGGAGAGTCAACTCTTCAAGGCTGCGCTCAACTTCGACTGTGGTAGTTCCGGGAAGCTCGACAGTTATCAAGAAGGCGCGCTGAACCTTGACCTCGAGGTCGGTGACGGTGGCGGTCAGACGCCGGCGACTACGGGAAGTGTGTTCTTCGGTCATGTGAGGATGGGTCGGCTCAGCAGGTGATCATTGCTGGCCGATTGCCGTGCTGCGACACAATTAGACAAGCTCAGAGGTACTGACCCTCGTCTCCCACATGTTCCTTCTCTTCCTCGGCGATGATTTGAGACTCCCGAACCGCGATCACAGGCTTGCCGGTTGGAGGCCAGATGAAGCGCCAGGCTCCGGTCGGTACGGCCCAGAAGCGCTGCCCCGTGTCGACGTCAACAAGGGCGAGCGCGTCGTTTCCGTCCTTGGTCCCGACAGGAACGAGGAGTCCAGAGCGAGTTGTCGACTCTTCGGGCGGTTGACCGACACGCCAGCCGGCCATCACCTTGTACCCGTTGTCGTGGAAGATCGGGAGATCAGTAGTCATCATGGCTCAAGCTAATTCTCGCAGGCTTGCAGTTCAACGGCGAAAGAACTTTCTCGTCTGTGGCCGTTCCCAACCCGTCTGGTGTTCCGCCTCCAGACCGTTTCCTGATGTCTAGGTAGGGTCTTCGCCTATGGCCGATCGACCCAAATTCTCCGAGGCACTCGACTATCACGAGAATCCGATCCCCGGCAAGCTCGCCATTCGCTCGACCAAGCCCACCGCAACCCAGGCCGACCTCAGCCTCGCCTACACACCCGGAGTAGCCGAGCCATGTCTGGTGATCGCCGACGACCCCGAGGCGGCGTTTCGATATACCAATAGGGGCAACCTGGTCGCAGTCGTATCTAACGGGACCGCCGTCCTCGGTCTTGGCAACATTGGGGCCCTGGCCGGCAAGCCGGTGATGGAGGGCAAAGCTGTTCTCTTCAAGCGCTTCGCGGACATCGACGTTTTCGACCTCGAAATCGACGCCGACGACCCTGAAGACGTCATCCGTTTCTGCGAAATGCTCAGCCCGACAGTTGGCGGGATCAACCTCGAGGACATCAAAGCGCCTGAATGCTTCTACATCGAAGAGATCTTGCGCGAGCGTCTTGATATTCCCGTCTTTCACGACGATCAGCACGGCACGGCCATCATCGGTGGGGCGGCCTTTCTCAACGCTATTGAATTGACCGGTCGCGACATGTCCGAGACCGGAGTCGTCTTCGCCGGTGCCGGAGCCGCCGGTATCGCCTCGGCGAGGTTCTTCATCGAACTGGGAGTTAGTCCCGAGAACATTCTTATGACCGACTCGCGGGGTGTAATCCACTCCGGGCGCGACGACCTCAACGAGATCAAGCGTGAGTTTGCGGTCGAAACCGACGCCCGAACGCTTGCCGACGCCCTAAAGGGCGCTGACGTCTTTGTCGGTGTCTCCGTTGCGGGCACCGTCACCAAGGAGATGGTGCAGTCGATGGCCGACTCGCCAATCGTCTTTGCACTGGCCAATCCTGATCCGGAGATCTCCTACCCCGATGCCAAGGCGGCCAGGGACGACGTGATCATGGCCACGGGGCGGAGCGATTATCCCAACCAGGTCAATAACGTTCTCGGGTTTCCGTTTATCTTCCGCGGCGCTCTTGATGTGAGGGCTCGTGGTGTTTCCGAGGGGATGAAAATCGCAGCGGCCCGAGCCCTCGCCGAGCTGGCCCGCCAGCCCGTGCCCGACGCGGTTCTGCGCGCCTACGGGCTCGATCGGCTCCAATTCGGTCCCGAATACCTGATTCCCAAGCCGTTCGACTCGCGGGTCCTTTGGACGGTGGCTCCGGCTGTCGCCGTCAAGGCCATTGAGGAAGGTCTTGCCCGCACACCGTTCGAGGACCTCGACATCTACCGGACCGAGCTTCAGACCCGGTTCAGGGCCTCGCATGCGCTGATCAATGCCATCACCACAAAGGCCATGGCGCATCCCAAGAGGGTGGCCTATCCACACGCCGAAGACCTGAGAATCATCAGGGCTGCCCGCAGGGTGACCAGCGACGGGATCGCCAGTCCGGTCTTGCTTGGTGATGCAGCCAGGATTGAGCACCTTGCCACCGAAGCCGGGATCTCATTGGATGGGATGTCGGTGATCGATCCGGCACGTGAGGATGTCGAGCGGCGCCGGTACGCCGCGGTGTTGGAAAAGCTGCGGCGTCACAAAGGGCTCTCGCTCAGAGAGGCGTTGCGCCATACGACGGATCCCAATATGTATGCCTGTTTGATGGTGCGTGAGGGTGCCGCCGACGCGGTGCTCGGTGGCCTGACAACGTTCTATCCCGAAACGATACGACCTGCGCTTCAGGTCCTCAACGTTGAGGAAGGCAGATCGATCGTCAGCTCGGTCTATCTCGTTGTGGTCGGGGGAGCTCCCCTCTTCTTCACAGATTGCGCGGTGAATATCGAACCCAGCGCCGAGCAGTTGGCTGAGATCGCTCTTGCCGCCACTAGCGCGGCGGAACAGGACTTCGACCGGGATCCGCGAGTTGCCTTCATCAGCTACTCGGATTTCGGGTCGGCAGGTGGGAGTGAACCAGCCCGTGTGCGCAGGGCTGTCGAGTTGTTCCGGACAGCCCGCCCCGACATTCCCGTCGATGGTGAGATGCAGGCCGACACGGCGGTGGTGTCGGATCTCCTGAGCGGTCGGCGACCTGATGGCCCGCTGACCCGGGCTGCCAACGTCTTGGTGTTCCCCAACCTCACGGCCGCCAATGCGTCCTACAAGCTGCTCAACCGTCTCAGCGATGCGGAGGTCATCGGCCCGATTCTCAGCGGGCTGTCCAAGACGGTCCACGTCCTCCAGCGTGATGCATCGGTGAACGACGTGGTCAACATGACCGCCATCGCGGTGGCCGAGGTCCAACGTCGAGAACGCGCTGAGGCCTAACCATTCTGTGAGCTCTTTTTCGCGGCTCACGGAAAGAAGGACTCTTAGCGGTCCTTCCAATACTCCTCGTAGTGGACATTGCCCCGCTCCCGGCGGTGGTCGATGGTGAATCCCCGCTCATGGAGCATCTGGCAGACCCCGAGCACCTCGGGAAACTCCATTTCGCCGTCCTCGCCCCATTTGGGCAGTCCGATCATTGAGGGATTGCCGCACAAGAAAACGTGCGTATTGGCCGGGTCCAGCGGCGCACCCAACTCGTCTTCGACTCTGCCTGACGCGATCACATCCTGGATGTAGACCTTGTTATTGAAATCCTCCGGCTCACGTGTAGTGACCGTCACGTACCGGTAGTCGGGGTAGCGCTCGACCAATACGTCGTGTTGTTCGGTGTAGGCCAGGTCCTCGGTGTATCGAACACAGACCAGCGAGAAAATGCGCCCCTCATGCCCCCGCCGGAACATCTCGGCCGTCATGGTGTTCTGGGGGGCCTCGCCGGTGCCGGTGCTGAGGAAGACAACGTTGTCATCCGATTTCACTCCGTCGAGTGTGTAGTGGCCGGTGAAC
>CAXMPS010000308.1:0-5394 GCA_964194995.1 uncultured Gammaproteobacteria bacterium
CGGCGGGTACTCAGACAGTCGGCTCCTGGGGCGAGTTCGAACGAGAAGTGAGTGCCTGGTGGCAGTCTTGGGGTGTGGTGGTGTGCCAGAGCGGTCGCTTTTTTGATCTCGGTGGCGACTCCACGGGACATCATGACTTCCGTGTTTGACGCAACAGTCGCGACTCGATCCCGTCCCGTCCTCGGGGGCTGTGATAATGAAGCGACATGTCGTCTGATTCACATCGGTCACAGCACTCAGACGATCTGGACGAGCAAGGGGTAGGAGAGGTCGTGCAGTGTCCCTTGTGCGGGCACCAGTTCCAGCTCAGCAGGGATCAATCGGCGATGGGAGTGTCCGGCGTGGGGCGTACCCTCTTTGTGTTTCAGCGAGAGGGCGAGTATTGGTTCATCGGGTATGAAGCAGACGCCTTCCGGCTGAAGGACACGAAGGGGTTGCGGTACCTGCACACGTTGCTTGGGAACCCCGGCCGGGAGATCCTGGCGTTTCATCTCGTCCAGCACGACGAAGGCGGATTTGCGCCGAGGTCGAACGCCCCCCGGCTCCAAAGAGAGGACGGATTGCGCCTCTTCATGCCCGGCGATGGAGGCGATGTGATCGACGGGTCGGCGAGGGTCGCATACGAACAGAGAGTGCGCGATCTCGCCGACGAGGCTGAGGACGCTGCAGTCTTGGGCGACACCGAGCGTGCCGCCCTGTTGCGCGAGGAGTTGGACTTCATCCTGGAACATCTGGCCGCAGCGACCGGCCTTGCTGGTGCTACTCGACGCATCGTTTCTCCTGCAGAGCGGGCCCGGCAGTCAGTGACGAAAGCCATCAAATCGGCCGCGGCCCGAGTCACTGAGAACAGCCCGGCACTAGGACGACATCTGGCAAGCACCATACGAACTGGGACTTACTGCATTTATCAACCCGATCCCAGACTCCCGACGAACTGGCGACTCTGAGCTGGTTGTGCCGTCCGATGTCACGATTGTGACGTCCCGTTTCACGCTTCTGCAGCGAAGGCATGCAGAGCGAGGACTCCAAGATCGAGTCCGTTGGGAGGACGGAACATGGTGCTTAGCCAAGCCACCGCCACGGCCGCCTCCGGAGCGCACCTCACGTCTCTGAGCGGGGGGGACGTCGAACGCCTCGGTGAGGTCATTCGACTCTCCGGGCTGTCCGATGTGAGCCTCGATGGCAGGTTGTCGGTCGTCTTCGCATATCCCGGCATGGGGGTGGGCGATGTATATCCCGAGTTGGCTGGCTGCACATCCGAGGTTTGCGCCTTCATTGAGGAGTCAGCCGTGTTCGAGAAGCATGGGATTCAGGTCATCGGGCTGTCGACAGAGCCGAGCGAACCACCCCCGGGTTGTCTGGCGATTCCCTTTCCCACCGGCTTGCTGCCCCAACAGGGTGTCGGTTTTCCTCTTGACTTCGTACGGAAAACAGGGCGGCAGTACGCGGTGCGTGCCAGTTTTGTCGTCGGCCCCGACGGCACTGGGGAGAAACTCACCGACATCGAAGACGTGGTCGGCCACGTAAGGCGCTGTTTTCGACTGGCGATGGAGAGGAGGCTCGCCCGATATCGCGACGCCGCCATGGAACATCTGAGCAGTGGGGGCAACGGTTTTCAACCGAAGGTGACGCTCCGCGGCCTTCTCCCCAACGGTGCGGATTCCGTGGCGATTCCCCGAGTAGACGTGACCCTCGAGCTGGTTGCCAAGCTCGCCGATCGAGCGATCATCTCCCAGGAAGCCGGTTACATTCGGCGCATCAATCGGTTGCTCGTCGATGATGGACGTTCCGAGCTCTTTCCGAGCGTGCTTGCCACCTGCGACACGGAGGACCCGGCGTGGTACCTGATGGAGGCGGCCGACCCCACGAAGTTCGACGAGATCGTTTTTGCAGACCAAGCCAGAACGATCCTCAACGACCGCGGTAAGACAGCCATCGACTCTGCAGTCGACAAGCTGATCGGCCTCTATCAGCTCTCGGTGAGTCGGGAAACTCCGGCGGTGGCCCGATACCACTATCTCGAGCGGTTTTTGCAGCTGCCACAGCGTGACGATTTCAGGAACGCTTTCGCCCTGCTCGTAAGGGGGGATCTTGAGGCGACCCTGGCCAAACCGGTCATATTGGGCGACGGGTACCACTGCCGTTCATATCGGGAGTACACGGATCTCCTCTCGTCATACGTCGATCGGTTGGTGCAGCCACTAGGCGCGTATCTGCACGGAGACGCCCATCTCCCCAACATGCTTTTTTCGACCGACGGGTCGGACGTCCGGTTCATCGATCCACGAGTGGTTTGGGATGGCAACGACGTCAGCCAGCCCGGATTTGGCGACCCCCTCTACGACCTGGGAACGTTGCTCCACAGCCTCCACGTGATGTCGGCGATCTTGTACGCCATCGAGAAGGGAGAAACAGCCGGTCTGGTTCAAGTCGCTGAACGAGCGGACCACATCTCCGTCACGCCAGGCGTCTTGCGTTTCGATGCCAATCCAGTGGTGACCGAGTTCATGGCGTACGTCGAAGGGCATTTTCCCGGCGAGCTTCTCGGATCTCACTGGCAAACGCGGCTCCACATCAACGCGGCCAACGCCCTCGTAGGCTGGCTCAAGTACCCCAGGGCGATTCAAACCGGCGACGCCTGGTGGGCGGTCTATGCGGCGGCGCTCTACCACCTCGAGGAGGGACGCCGACACATCGAAGGAGGGTCAACATGACAACGCGGGACACCGGGATCACGCTCAAAGCCACTTATCAGACTCGTTCGGTCCGCCCCCTCGAGGTCTGGGAGCATGAGGGCTGGACACTCAAGGTCTACGGCATTGCTGAAACGGGCGAGCACCCCCGGTCGGAAGCCACAACGGCCGCTAAGCGTGCGGCGACCGAGGTGTTGCCGTGGCCAGCGCACACCGAACACCACTACGGAATCGGATTTCTCGGAGTCCACGATGCCGTGGCCGGTTGCTACACGTTCGTCGATCGGTGGGCAGACGACAACGAATTACATCATCATGCGTTCTTCGCACCGGCCTCGAAACCTGATGCGTTCGAAGCCGTGTCTGAGGGCTCGGCAGCCTGCACATGGGACCTAGCCGTGATCGGCTTCGAGCGTGATGCATGGGTTCGCAATGTGCTCGCCAACCCTGAGGGCCCAGACGAAGCACAGTACATGGACGCCTGGCTCAACGCCGACGTGTAACGGCACGCCCGCGTTTAGCGCAATCTGCAGGTAGCTGACGAGATCCCAATTGGAGGTCTTTCATGGCAAAGGGACAGCGGGAAACTGACGGCTCGGTCGTGACTTTGTGGCGCTACCCAGTCAAATCAATGATGGGTGAGGAACTCAACGCATGTGAGGTCACAGATCGAGGAGTGCTCGGCGATCGCGCTTACGCGCTGGTTGACCCCACAAACGGGAAGGTCGCAAGCGCAAAGAACCCGAGGAAATGGGGAAACCTCTTCAGCTTCCGAGCCAGGTACGAAACAACCCCGCGGTTGGGTGACCCTGTTCCTCCCGTGATCATTACTCTTCCGGACGGCTCCGCGCTCAACAGCATGGAAGACCATGTCGACAAGACACTCACAGGAGCACTGGGTCGCGATGTCACGCTGGAGACTGCCGTGCCCGAAGAACCCAGTCTCGAGGAGTACTGGCCCGATATCGAAGATCTGGACTATCGAGACACCCTCACCGACGAAGCCATGCCAGCTGGCACGTTCTTCGACTTGGCGGTTCTCCACATACTGACGACAGCCACGCTTGACCGGCTTCGGGAGCTATACCCTGAGGGACGGTTCGAGGCTCGCCGGTTTCGTCCCAACATTCTCATCGAGGCCTCCTCGGGCGAGAACGCCTTTGTTGAGAACGATTGGATCGGACGATCGATCAGCATCGGTGAAGAGGTCCAACTCGCCATTACCGAGGCTTGTCCACGCTGTGTGATGACAACACTCCCCCAAGGTGACCTACCGAGAGATCGAGGCATCCAGCGCACAGCAGCAAAGCCCAACGACGTACACGTTGGCGTCTATGCCGCGGTGACACATGGCGGCATGATCCGCAGCGGTGACAAAGTAACCGTCGGTCAATCCAGCGAGGGTTAGGGGTCGGTCTGGGTCTGGGTGACGTCCGCTGACCCGATCGGAGGATCGCGACCCGCACATATCACACACAGTACCTGCGGGATCCCTAGCTCCGGACCTGCACTAGAACCGGCATTAGGTGCGGCTACGGAATAGGCGGCGACCGCCATCGCGCGAGGTTTAGGGGCCGACTCGATGACACCCGGGTTAGGAAACCGGTGGAGGGTTCCTTTGGTAGCCTGGGAAAGCCACGATAGCCCGTGCAGCAAAAGGGTTTCTAGCTCGTGCTGGTTCGGGCTAGTTTGGCGTATTTCGTAGCCTCTCGCAGACCAAATGCAGACCAGCGGGCCCACGGGGGAAGAAGCCAAGTGGGAGCACAGAATGCAGGATCTAGTGCGCCGGGAAGGTCGTTTGCCTGGGGTTGTGGGTGGGCGCTATGTGCGGTGCGCTCCTATCTGAAGGGTGCGCGGCGGGCGGGAGCAGTGAGTCGGCTGCCTCCAGCTCGTGGTCGCTGTTGGGTCTCCCGTAATGCGGATTCCTGCAAGGCACCGTGTCCCTTGAGAGCGGCGGTACAATCTCAGGATGCAACCTGCACACAACAGAAATCGGGTGGCCACAACACGCTCGTCATCGCACCACCCTGCCTACTACCAACGGCGCCGTGTGTTGCCCCCTGCGTTGCGAACCAAGAGGCGAGGCAAGGTTACAGTAGAGGGTCGGACCTTCAGCGTCGTGGAGTATGAACCTGACGAAAACGGCAATAGCCTCATCGAGGTAATCATCGACGGAGAGCGGCGCGTCCTCGGCGTTGGCGACCACGAAGAAGGCATCATCGAGGCCACCGAGGTCCTATGGGACCATCACGGGCTAGGCGAGTAAGTCCTCTCCTCCCTAGATCCCTACTCGGATCGCGGAATCAATCTCGCCACCTGCTTCGATGACTGGGGCGACCGTCGGCCAGCAGTAGTTGACGGTGGTCTGTGAGTCCTGGTGGCGCAGCTAGTTGGGCAAGGATTCGACGTTCGATCCGGCGGCGGAGAGCAACGATTGGACTCTGCGAGTCCGCACAGATTGCCGGTTCTCGGATGCCCCGAAGTGAGTTGGCGACGCGCCGGCGGCGTCGTTATGGGTGCTCCTCAGATCCTGAGTACCTCGCCCTGCTCAGACACCGGCAGGGAGCGCATATTGCCGGTTATGCGCTAGCTGTGAACTGGGCGTGTTGGGCCACATGACATGTAACACGGAGTGCGGATTCGCTGATCTGCTGACCTGTTAGCTGATAGGTTTGGCCCCCCAATGAGCCTGCTCCGAAAC
>CAXMPS010000309.1:0-18585 GCA_964194995.1 uncultured Gammaproteobacteria bacterium
CGACCTCGACGCAGTCGACGGACTCGGTGCCACACTCGCAGTCGATTGCGCGGGATGCGTGGTTGCCTACCACCATTCCTGTCATGGGCTCCGAGGGCTAGGGCTGGGCGCTCAGGCCGATCGTCTCCTCGAAGGTGTCAACCGAGTTGATTTGGAGGGAGCCGAGGAGTGCTGTGGGTTTGGAGGGCTGTTCTCGGTGGAGATGCCGGCGGTGTCTGCGGCGATCATGGACGAGAAGCTAAATCGAGTCGAGGCCTCGGGAGCTGACACGCTGGTTGGGGGCGATGTGTCTTGCCTTCTCCATCTCGAGGGCGGCCTGCGACGGCGAGGGTCCGACATCAAGGTTCGCCACATTGCCGAGCTGCTCGGAGGCGAAAACTGATGCTCAGTAACTTGCACCGCGCCTTTCTCGAGGCTTGCGACTGGCACCCTCACTGCCCGATTGTCCGTCGTACTTCGATGAGCCCTGGGTTGTCGTAATGGATCTCTTCGCCGGCCATCTCCAGAGGGAACAGTGAGCGTCCAGCCGGTCACCTTTCTGAGTCGAGCAGAGACGATTCTGGGGACTGATGAGGCCGCGGCGGTCGACCGGGGCATGCGTCTCATGACGGCGATGCGCAAAGCTGCCATGGACGAATTTCCCATCGCCGAGGAGCTTCGGGACCGAACCCGTGCCATCAGGCTTCATGCGCTCGCTCATCTTGATCGGCTGATCGCCAGTTTTGCCGACCAAGTAGCGGAGGCCGGAGGCCGGGTTCACTTCGCAGGTGACGCCGACGAGGCCAATCGCATCGTTGCCAAGATTCTCGAGGACACCGGGTCGGAGCTGGTGGTCAAGGCGAAATCGATGGTGACCGAGGAGATCGAGCTCAATGCTCACCTCGAGGCTTCAGGTGTGGAGGTAGTCGAGACCGATCTTGGTGAGTTCATCGTCCAACTCGCCGGTGACACCCCGAGCCACATCATTGCCCCGGTTCTGCATATGACGAAAGAGAGTGTCGGTGCCCTTTTTGCCGAGAAGCTGGGCGTCGAGGAGACCGCCGACCCGGTCCGGTTGAATCAGATCGCACGCGATCATCTGCGGGAGATCTTCCTGAAGGCCGACGCCGGAATCTCGGGCGTCAATCTGGCTATCGCCGAGTCGGGGGCGATCGTCCTCGTCACAAACGAAGGGAACGGAAGACTCACCACCACCGCTCCCCGAGTTCACATCGCTCTCATGGGGATGGAGCGAATCGTCTCACGGTGGGAGGATGCCGCGGTAGTGCTCGAGGTGCTCGCCCGTTCGGCGACCGGACAAGGCCTGTCGGTCTACACAAATGTGATTACCGGCCCGAAGCGTTCCGACGATCCCGATGGCCCGGACGAGTTACACGTGGTAATTCTGGACAACGGTCGTTCCGACATCCTCGCCGGCGACACCGCTGAGATACTCGCCTGCATCCGATGCGGGGCCTGTCTCAACGTGTGTCCGGTGTTCCGCACTGTCGGTGGGCACGCCTACGGCACCGTTTACTCGGGCCCAATGGGTTCGATCGTCACCCCGGGGCTGCAAGGGATGGAGCCTTGGTGGGAGTTGCCATACGCCTCCACTCTTTGCGGCGCTTGCGAGGAGGTGTGTCCGGTCGGCATCCAGATTCCGTCGATGCTGCTGAGGCTTCGAGAGCGAGCGGCCTCGGAAGGTCGGCTCCCTGCATGGTTGGAGAGAGGGATGTCCCGATATGCCCGCACGGCCGAGGACGCGGGGCGCTGGGCACGCGCCAAGAGGTGGGCATCGGCTCTCTCGGCACCGTTCTCCTCCAGGGGTTGGATTCGTTGGGCTCCCGGCCCGGCTCGAGGATGGACTCAACATCGCGACTTGCCCCGTCCTGCGAAGGAGTCCTTTGGTGACTGGTGGAGGGACAATCGTGAACCGTGATCAGTTCCTGTCTCGGGTTTCTTCAGCAGTGATGTCGTCTGGCGCGCCGGCTCCTCCAATCGTGCCAGAGCGACTTCCTGATCTCGATCCGGTCGACCACCTCGCAATGTTCAGGGTGCGCGCTCAGGCTGTCGATGCGGTGGTCCACGGTCCGGTGACCCGTCATGGCGTTCTCCGCGCCATCACTGGTATTGCCGCAGGACACGAGTGTGAGACCTTTGCCTCATGGGATGACCTTGCTGTTAGCGGGATACCTACCGCTTTGACGGCTGCCGGGCTGACCCGAATTGGCCATGTTGTGCCTGCCGACGGCCGCAAGGTCCACCAGATGGAGTACGCCGGTCTCGATCTGGGCGTAACTGGTTCCGTTGCGGGCCTGGCCGAGTCCGGAAGCGTTGTTCTCACGCACGGCCCGGGGAAGGCCCGGATGGTCTCGTTGTCCCCGGAGGTACACGTGGTCTTGCTGGATGTTGCAAAAATTGAGCGCACCCTCGCTCACTGGGCGGCTCGTCACCCTGAGGTGCCCCGCCAGACCGCCAATCTGGTGATTATCACGGGTCCAAGTCGAACCGGAGACATCGAGCTGGAGCTAAACCTTGGTGTACACGGACCGAGACATGTACATGTGATACTGATCAGATGACTGGGCTTCGAGCACCGCCGACCCGCGACGCTTCTTCAAATGTCGTGGTGCGGATGCTCGTCCTTCTGCTTCTGCTGCTGGCTGTTGGTGTCGTGATCTGGTCGGCCGTGACCAACCAGCGTATTCGTCTGACAGAGACGACACCCCACGAGGATGTCGAGTTGGCCGGTCCCGCGTTCATCAACGGGATGACCATCAACGTCGTGCATGATGGCCTCGGCAGCCAGCCGGTCATCTTGTTGCACGATTTCGACATCGCAGGTGGTGTTCTTTGGGATGCGGTCGTTGCTGAGCTCGGCTCCGATGTGACGGCGGTTCGTATCGACCTTCCTGGCCTCGGCCTCAGCAGCCGGCTTCCCGCCGAGGGTCCGGAGCACACGGTGGCGTCTATGGCTGCCACGGTTCAGGAGATCGTCGTTCAACGGTTCGCAGACCGACCTGTGCTGTTTGTGGGCGTAGGCCTTGGTGGCGAGGTAGCTGCCGAAATCGCCGTAACGGACCCAGATACCGTGTTGGGGCTTGTGCTGATCGACGTCGACTTCGACCGGGGTGCCGGCTGGATAGAAACGGTGGAGCGACTGCCCATTGTCGGCGTGGCCGCAACCTTCACCTTGGAGGGCGGAGGGTCGCAGTCTTCGAGCACATGGGCGCCGAACTGCGCGGAAGGAGGCTGGTGCCCGACTGCGTCGCAGAGCGAAGCAAGAGATCGGGCGGCTCGGATCCGGGACACCACAGACTCACTCCGCTCTTTCAGGCGGACCCCGCCCTCATCGTTCGTTCCCTCCAATCTCGACGAGGTCATCGCTCCAACCGCCTACATCTGGAGCACCGAAGGGGTTGTTCCTCGTGAAGCAGTCGATCTGGTGACGGAAGCGATCCCCGGGGTGGAGGTCATTGAGGTTGATGTCTGGAAGGCGCACCTCGAAGGTGCGGAAGTGGTGGCTGCGGCGGTTTTGTCTCTTCCAGAGTGATGTGTTTCCTTCCCCGCGAGGGGAATGAGGGAAACGGCGAAATCAGCTGACAGTGATCGCTACTCGGTGGGCAACGTTGTTGCCGTACCCGTTTCGATTCCACCGAGAGGCCATTGGCTGACGGGCTCCTGTGGAGTCTGTCGCTCTGACAACAATTGACCGCGCACCGACTTTGAGCTCGACCTCGTAAGACCACCGGACCGGAGCTGCGTCCCGCTCCGCGCCGTCGAGGGCGGTTTTCTGCCAAGTTGCTCCGTCGTCCAGGGAGATTTCGACCCTGTCGATCCTGCCGCTCCCGGTCCATGCCGATCCTCGCACCGTGGTCATGCCCGGGGAAAGACGATCTCGGTCGCCAGGGGCTGATATGACCGACCGAACCCGGATAGGGCCTACTGGCGCATCATCTTCCGCGGAGGAGTCCTCGTAGTACCGGTACTTCGTGACGAAATGACCCTGGAATGGTTCGACCACGGCTTCGATCCGTGTCAACCATTTGACGGACATCATCGCGTAATGGCCTGGGACGACGAGTCGCACGGGTGCCCCGTGATCCCTGGATAGGAGCTCTCCGCCTATGTGCGTCACCAGTAAGGGAGCATCCGACTCGGCGAGAGAGCGGCTCAGGGAGAACTGGTAAGGGATTTGGCCCTCCGGCTCGACGGTCCCGCTGTCGGCGCCGGTGAACACCACCTCGGAGACGTCGGGTGGCAACGGAGCCAGCACATCGTTGAGGCGCGCCCCGCGGATCTCGATGGCTGAGGCCGCGCCCAGGTGCCAAGGCGCCCCCGAAGGAACCGGATTCATCAGCGTCCGCCCGTTCCCGGCGCATTCGAGAACCGTCTGGATTGTGTGCTGTCGATATTGGGCGAGCTCGGTTGCATCGAGTTGTTGAGTAGGCCTCCCCGGTAGGACCACGTCCATCGAGGTCGGGGTGACATCCGGGATGGGAAAGTTGTTCCTCATGTACATCTCGGTCTGGCCAAGCAATCGACCATCCTGGCTCTCGAGCCGCATTCCGAGGTTTGGTGGTTCCGTTGTGAGGACGTGGAGGTCGCTCATGGGCGAATGAGGACTTTGCCGGTCGTTGATCTGCCTTCGAGTGCCCGATGGGCCTCGGCCGCCTGGTCGAGGGAGAACTCGGCGCCGATCCGCACCTGGAGCGACCCGTCTCTCACCCACGCGAACAACTCTCTCACCCTCTGCACCAACTCGTCGGGCGTCGATATGTAGTGCAGAAGAGTTGGCCGGGTCAAGAAGAGCGACCCTTTCTGGGCGAGAATCAATGGTGATATCTCCGGCGGTGGTCCGGAGGCATTGCCAAATGTCACCATCATGCCCCGAGGTCGGAGCAGGTCGAGCCCCTTCTCGAAGGTGGCTGCGCCTACGCCGTCATAGACGACGTCGATCTCTTCGGCTCCGATGATCTCCTCTATGGCGGTCTGAAAGTCCTCCCGGGTGTACACAATCACATGGTCGGCGCCCGCTTCGCTCGCCAGAGCCGCCTTCTCCTCGGTGCCTACGGTGGCGAAGACCGTGGCTCCCATCTTCTTGGCGATCTGCGTCAGCAGCAGGCCAACACCGCCCGCGCCGGCGTGAATAACACATCGATCCCCAGGAGATAGAGAGAATGTGTCTGTGGCGAGATAGTGAGAGGTGATCCCCTGAAGAAGCAATGCCGCCGCGGTCGCAGTATCGATGCTGTCGGGGAGAAGGACTGCTCGATCAGCCGGGATCACATGACTTTCGGAATAGCTGCCGAGAACGTAGACCCAGCCGACGCGGTCGCCGGGCTTGAAAGCTTCGACTCCGTCGCCGATCGCGGTGACGGTTCCCGCTCCTTCTACGCCGGGTGTGAAGGGAAGGCGCATCGGATAAGCGCCACTCCGGTGGTATGTGTCGATGTAATTCAGCCCTGATGCCTCGACCGATACGAGCAGCTCTCCCGGGCCCGGCGCGGGGACTGGGATCTCCGACGTCTCGAGGACCTCAGGCCCGCCAAGCTTCTCAACCAGGACGGCCTTCATTGACGCTCCACTCTCCAACCTCGCGCTGTCAGTTCGGCCACCAGGAGGTCATCGGCCAGGTAGGACAGATCAACTGCCGGTGTCTCCATTCCGAGGCACCTCTCTACAGGATCACGCAAAGTTCTGGCCCACGCCTTGCCCTTGGCCTCTGCTTCAAGGCTCAGGGTGGAATCGGCGTTGACGATGTAGACGCGCGCGGTGATTTGCGGATTGGCCCGCGACCCGCGTTCCCCATACACCAGAACCACTGAACCGATTGGTACATCCTGGATCCCACCGGTGGCAATGAACGAGCCGTCGTATGCCCATCCAGAGGCCCTGGAGGTGTCGACCCCATCGACGACCTTGGCCCAGTTCTTGTGTCGTTCGTCGCCGACCAGTGGTATTTCGACCGCAACCAGAACTATGTCGTCCATAAGACGAGCGTAGGCATCTGGGACATGCGTCGCTCCGACGACCAATACGCTTTACGCTCTGCCTATGCCCGAGCTTCGATTGTTCGCCAATTTGAGGGAGATCGCCGGAGTCTCCCGTGTCGAGATCCCGTCCGACACGGTCGGTGGAATGATCAAGACCGCCTCCGAGCGATACGGGCCTGATTTCGAGAAGGGCGTCGAATCGTCGCGGGTATGGGTCAACGGGGTGGCGGCATCAATGGACGACCGGGTGGTCACCGGCGACGAAGTTGTGTTGATTCCCCCTGTATCGGGTGGCAGCCAGCAGACTTCCGCGATAGCACCGGCCGATCTGATGAGATTCGCGCCACTCGTAATCGCGGCCGTCGCGGTATTTGCCGGCCTTCAGGGGCAGGAGCTCTGGGCTGCGGCCCTGGTAGCGATTGCTGCGGTCTGGGCCATTGACTTGAATGCTGTCTTCGAGGCCCGTGGGCGTCTCTTTGCTCCCCTGGCTGTCGCTGTCACTTCCGCTGGCAGCGTCATGGCGGCACACGTCATGGGTGGCGCCGGCTACGGGCTGAGCATTGCCATCGCGGTGATCGTCGGTCTGGGGTGGGCGGTCATCGTTCCGGAGTATCGGGACGTCTCGGTATTCAGCCCCGTCCTTCTCGTATCGCTTGTCTCGGGGTTGGGCTCGGCGTCCATGATTCTCGCGAAGTCGTCCCACAGCCCGGACGAGGCAGCGGTCGACGTATTCCTCGTAGTCGTCATCGCGGGGGTGGCCCTGGGGGCGATTGTGGAACGGATGCCGGCTCTTCCACTCCTGGATCCCTTCTCCGTGACGGCTATCGGTTCGATCCTGGCGGCCGTAGGAGCTGCCGTGCTCTGGGATCTAGACGTTGTCGGATATCTCCTCGTTGGACTGGGAGTCGCCGTTGCGTTGGTTGCCGGGAGAGGGTTCTCTTCCATGTTGAGGACTGGTGGGGTGTCCCTTACAGAGAGACCCCCTGGAGTGCTGTCCTCGTTGGATGGCGTGGCTCTAGCGGCGGCTATCTACTACCCGCTCCTGCTTCTGATTCTCTGACCATTCGGACAGGCTGCGTGCCTCCGGCCGAGTGGCACGCCGCCAAACGCAGCAACTATTGCCACGATCACAGCTAGAGAAGCGCTCAGGACCGCTGTCGTGGTGTCGCCGCTCTCAGATAGGTAGAAGACGTCGACTGCAAAGGCCGAAAACGTGGTTATCCACACCTCGACTACACCAAAGATTCAGCCTTGATTACGCTTCCACGTCACATGGCTGCCGCCAAGGCGCGTTACCGCGCCATTGTCCTCGTAACGCTGATCGCACTGGTAGCCCCTCTCTTTCCCCTTACCTCCCAGGCGGTCACCAAATCCCAGGTCGACAGGGCCTGTGCCGACTCGCGCGCCCAATTCGACGAATACCGAGCTTCGCAGGCCGCCTTTGAGACAGCGAGCACCGAGTATTGGGTGGCTGTCAACGACGTCGAAAGGGTTGAAGCCAAGCAGGTGAGGGTCTCGGGATCCATCGACAGTCAGAGTGAGACGCTGGCCAGGATCCAGTCGGAGATCGAGGTACAGGCGGTTGAGCTCTACATGCGTGGCGGTTTCACCACTCCAGGCATCATCCTGTCCGCCTCCTCGGTCGACGAGATCATGACCACCTCCGAGTTTCTGACCGCCGCCGCGACCGGGGGCAAGCAGTCGGTGGATGATCTGGTAGCGGCTCGAAACGATCTTGATCGTTTCAACCTCGACCTCGATGAGACCCGCGGCGAGCTCGAAGACCTCGAAGACCAGAGGCTTGGTGCCAAGAACGCCCAGGAGAGTGCGATGCTTTCCGAGCAGGCCGCGTACTCGAAGCTCAGTGAGAATTGCAAGACGCTTGCCGCCAAGTACGACAGTGAGCAGGCCGCCAAAGCGGCGGCTGCCAAACGACGCGCCAGCGCGGCCGGCCAACGAGCTAGCGGCTCGGTCCAGGTCGGGTCCTTCATCTGTCCCCTTACGCCGGGCCGAACCTCGTTCAGCGATACCTGGGGTGCCCCCCGCTCAGGGGGTCGATCTCACAGAGGCGTCGATCTCATGGCGGCCTACAACGAGCCGGTCTACGCGGTCGCCGCCGGAACCGTCGTCACCAGGTCCAGCGCTCTCGGCGGAAACACGATCTATCTGGTGGCCAACAACGGCGTCGCGTACTACTACGCCCATCTCGCCAGCTACAACATCTCCAGCGGTCAGAGCGTCGCCCAGGGGACGACGATCGCTTTCAACGGCAGCTCCGGTAACGCCAGCGGCGGAGCTCCTCACGTCCACTTCGAGATCCATCCCGGTGGGAGAAGCTCGGGTGCGATCAATCCGTATCCAACCGTCGCAGGCGCGTGCAGGTAACCTTGGCCGTGTGAACGCCCAACGCCGTCGCATAGACATAGTTCTCGAGCCCGAGTATCTCGAGGACATCGCCGCAATCGACCTGAGGGATCTCCGCGAGCGACGGGTAACTGCAGAGGACGTGGAGGCTCAGATCTCTTATTACCGCCGTCTGCTTCACGGCCGCATGGATCTGATCAACTTCGAGCTGAGCCGACGCCGTGGAGAGGAGGAGCGCACTCTGCTAGAGGCGCTTCCTGAGATCCTGGCATCAGAGATGGTCTTCGGCACCGAGCCAAATCTGCGCTACATCGAGACGATGCCTCCGCTCCCAACAATCACAGGCCGGCGCCTCATCGACAAGATCATGGACGACGGCATACTCACCGAGTTGCCCGACCTGTCCGATGACGAAATTCATGAGGCCATCGATCGTCTTCGTGAGGTGGAGAATCAGCTGTCGGCGCAACGAAAGAGGCTTCATATCGTGATCGATGCCCTCCAGGACGAGATCGTTGCCCGCTATCGAACCCAGCAGGGCGAGGCACAGGTCTCCGGTTAAGACGTTGCTCGCCGCGGGGATTCGCTCCGGCTTGGTTGAGACAATCCACGATGGAGCAGTGGCCATCGTCAGCGCAGACGGCGAACTGATTGGCTGGTCTGGTGACATCGACCGGCCCTTCTACTTGAGATCCTCGGCCAAGCCATTCCAGGCAATGGTGGCCCAGCAGGCGGGTGCGCAGCTGCGATCGGTCGAGCTGGCGCTGGCCTCGGCATCACACGACGGAGATCCGGTTCATGTCACCATTGTCGAGTCGATGCTCGACTCCGTTGGCCTTTCGTCGGACCATCTCATCTGTCCGCCAGAGTGGCCTCAGGGAGCCGCAGCACGGCACACGACCCTTCGCTCCGGTCATCTCGATCGACAGCGGGTCTGGCACAGCTGTTCGGGGAAACATGCTTCATGGCTGATGGCTTGCCAAACTCAGGCATGGCCGTTGCAGTCGTACCTAGATCCGAAGCATGCTCTTCAGAAGCGTATCTTCTCCGTGATATCTGATCTTGGCGAGCTCGAGGTAACCCCGGTCGGAGTCGACGGCTGTGGCGCACCCGTTCTCAGAACGACTGCCAGAGCGATGGCACTCCTCTATGCCCGGCTCGGCTCCATGACCGACCTTCGCTCCGTATTCGAGTCGATGCATCGGTACCCGGCCCTTTTCTCAGGAGTAGGGAACTGCGACGCGGCGATCACGACGGCTCTCAACGCGGTGGCGAAGGGGGGTGCTGACGGGTGTCTCGGTGTGGCTTTGGAGAGAAGGCTGGGGATCGCGGCCAAAGCCTGGGATGGATCAAATGCCGCCGTCGAGGTCGGAGCCATTGCCGCGCTTGAAGTGATGGGCTGCCTATCGCCAACAGCAGCCCATCACCTCCAAAGGTTTGCTCAGCCACCCGTCAGTGGCGGCGACAGGATCGTCGGGAAAGTGGAACCCCGGCTCGAGCTTCTGATGACATGAGGTCAATCCTCGAGGAGCGGATCCGAATTTGGTTGGCCGACCCTGACTCTTCGGTTGGATACGCCGAGCAGCTCGAAGGGAAGTGGGCGGTTCGGGTGGCACAGGAGTCTCGGGAGGCGACCACGGTCTGGTTCTGGCCCAGGGAGAGAAGTCTCGAGTATGAGGCGTATTTCATGCCCGTTGTTGATGGGATGAGCGAGGTACTGCGTCAGGCTCTGTTACGAAATGGGCGAGCCTGGAGAGCGTTCTTCGCCCTCGATTCGGAGGGAGGGTTGGTGCTCCGCGGGCGGATCGCCGCCACCGAGGTGACCCTCGAGGTGCTCGACCTGGTACTCGGTGAGATCGTTGAGATGGTCGACGTCGCCTTCAAAGCGATGTTGCGGGCCCAGCGGCTCGCCTGATGGACGGACCACGTCGCGAAACTTCCGGTTAGAAACTTGTGAACACGCCGGTGTGGACAAACCCTGTGGACAACCCCGATTCCTGTTGGTAACCCATCCCGCCGGGCCCTCTGGTGGCCGTCTCATACTGGGAGCCATCGTTTAACGACACATAGCGTTCACGCCGAGGTCGTTGATTACAGGCTTGACTTTGCGTAGGTTCGGCGTTGCAAGCGCCCGAGAGGCAATTCGGAGAACCGTCCGTTCGGGGAAGTGCGGAGGAGGCTCCGAGGGGTCACTCGGGCGTATTGCTGTATTGGCGATCCTTGTGGTCTAGCGGTGGGGCACCTTCGCCAAATTCTGCCGGCGGTTCAATCGTGACAGAGTTGCCAGAACCTCGTGGCCTCGACGCATGCGATGCCTGGGGTGACCGCCTTGTCGGGTCCGACGATAAGAGTTGTCGTTGTGGTGGGGGGAACCGTTGTCGTTGTGGTGGCGGGAACCGTTGTCGTGGTTGTGGGCGGAGCCGGAGACTTGGTAGTGGCCGGCGTCGAGGGAGCAGTCGTTGTCGGGGCCGCAGGCGAGGTCGTTGCCGTCGGTGGAGCAGTCGTGGTGGGGGCGGGGTTGGATGTGGTCCCCTTTTTCATGAAGACAACCGTGACGTAGAGCGTGCCCCCGCTGGATCCGGTTCCGATTCCGACGTAGTTGTAGTCCCCGAGAATGTTCTTCTTGTGCCCGGGCGAGTTCATGAAGGCGGTGTGAAGACTCGAGGGATTGCCGCCTCGACCGACGTTCTCAGCCAGAGCCGACCATCCGGTTCCGGCAGCCGCCATCAGTTCCTCACTGGTGGAGTGGAAGATCCCGTCGGCGTCGATCATCGCTTGGCTGTGATTTCGGGCATGTGAGCGGAGGCCACCGTCGACGGTCAGTTGGCCCAGCCCGTTGGCGGCGCGGGTGGAGTTGATGAGCGACAGAAACTCGCCCTCTGTGGCCGCGTCGGCACTGGCCGACAGCCCCAGGCCAACCGTGGCCAATGAGGCAGCCAGAGCAATGGACATCCAGCGTCGTTTTCCCAGCATCCGCCGGTTATCGGCAGGTGGGGTCTATTCCTTGAATTTGCCAGGAGTTTGTTGAATAGTTCCCTCGGGTGACATTTACTGTTCTGCGGGCTCCTGGGAGTAGTTGAAGGTGCCGCTCGCGGAGAACGGGTGACGGGCATTGTTCAGCGGGTTCCTACACCCCGAACATCACTTCGCGGAGGTTGACGACGGTGGAAGTGAATGTCTCGGGATTGATCCTCATCGAGCCCAGCCTCAGTCCCTTCATGCCTTCCCCAACATTGGTCAGGACTCGCAGCGCCTCATCCCCGTGATCGAGCACGCCCAGACCCACACAGCTCCCGGCTGCATCCTGGACGCCGACGAGGACCTGATTCAACCGATCCAGGTTGAGCCCCACCGGCAGCGTGGGGGCAAACACGGTTGGCCGCACTTTCCACCTGTCGAGTGGGGGCGCGAGAGCCCGCCTAAATGCCTCGGTGCGAAGAGAAGCCTGGTCGTCTGGCGACTGCGGGACGATATTGGAGCCTGCGGGGGCGACGGTGATGTCCATGCCAAGAAACCGGCGGAGCATCCCTACAACAGGCTCCATCTCTCCGCCCCGCTGCAGGGCCACGACCATGTCAGGCCGACATAGTTCCGCCTTGTGATACTTCAGGGTCTCCCCGGCGACGCCGGAAACGACGGCAGTTGTGTCCAGGATGATCAGGTCGGCAATATTCCGTGCCTGATCGACCATGGCCGCTGTGGCCACAACCTGCTGGAGAACCAAACGGGCCGGCATGGTCGTGCCCACAAAATGGAGAAGGTCGGGTTCCGAGACGGTTTCGAGGTCGGCCTCGCTGTGAATCGCCTTCAATCCGACGCACGCCGGCGGGCCGACGGTCGAGTTGCTGACATCGGCATCGACCAGCGCCACGGTCCGACCCGCCTTGACAGCGAGGCGAGCCGCCTGATGGGCGAGGGTGGTCTTTCCAGTGTTGGTTCCGCCCATGAGCATCGCGAGGCGAGCGCGGGAAACCTCTAGCGCCAACGCCTCAAAGTCGGGTTCGTTCATAGCCCGGAATATAAGCCTTCCGTGACGAGAGCTTGCGTCGCCTCGTAACAGCGGTCATCGGGGTCTACCGTCGGTCCCAATGAGCCTTCCGATCAGCTTTCTCTCCGATTTCGGTCACAAAGACGAGTTTGTAGGCGTTGTCCATGGTGTGCTGGCAAAGCTCGCACCCGAGTCTCGGGTTATCGATATCGCTCACGAGGTCGCACCGGGCAATTTGAGGTTCGCCGCACTGTCGCTAACGCGGGCAATCCAATACCTCCCGGAAGGCGTCGCCCTAGTCGTCGTCGATCCTGGAGTCGGTTCGGAACGCCATGCCCTCGCTCTGACCACAGAGTGGGGCTACTTCGTTGGTCCCGACAATGGCGTCCTTTCGCCGGCAGTGGCCATTATGGGCGGCGCAACCGAGATAGTCTCGATCGAGAACCCAGAAGCCATGATCCCGTCACCCGGTGCGACATTTGACGGCAGGGACGTCTTCGCCCCCGCGGCTGCCCTCCTTGCTTCGGGCGAGGCTTCGCTCGGCGACCTCGGTCCCGATTTGGCTGCAGACCAGGTTCATCCGCTGCTCCTCCCTCTCCCCGACGTCAGAGATGGGTCGGTCGTGGGCGAAGCCTGGTGGATCGACCGGTTCGGGAATGTCGAATCCAACATCGGGCCGGACGAACTTGGCCTCGTCGGGTTGTCCCCGGGCGATGTCGTCACGGCAAGGATCGGGGCGGTCATCCACAGCTTGCCTTGGGTAGCGGCTTACTCGGACGTCGCTGAAGGCGAGCTGATGCTCCATGTGGATTCGGCTGGCCTGATGGCCCTGGCCCAGCGAGGCGGACGTGCCAGCGAAGGCCTCAATCTCGACGAGGGCATGGCGATCACCCTCCTGGGGACAGGAGCTGCCATAGCTGAATGACTCCGGCTACCGCGATCGCCGCCAGCAGCACGATGAGAATGATGGCGGTTCCAGGTCGCACGACTCACGATCGTATCCCGAAACATCGCTATCCCGATTCCGGCCGGGAAGGCCGGAGCGCTTATCCCTCATTCTCGAGCGGATCTGCCTCGACCCCATCGAAAGGGATCCCCAAGGAACAGTCTGAGAGCGATGGGCGGCTGCAATTGGTGCAAACCTTGTCGAGGCCCCCGCATTACGGAGGCCTCGACTACATGAAGGAGGGGTTCCCGTCACCGTGGGGCGGGCTGGGAGGCTATCCGTTCACACCTTGGACGAACGTGCCCATGGCATGAGGGAAACGGGTTACCCTTCTTCTGTGCGCCGCGATTATCGACCACGAAGAGTGGCAACTTGAGCGGTTTCACGATCCGATTTCTCACCCGTCAAGGTTGCTCTCTTTGCGAAAGCGCCCGCCAGATTCTGGTGTTGGAGACCGCGGGGACCGGATCGGAGATAGTCGATGTTGACATCGACCAAGTTGCCACTCTTCGTGACGAATATGGAACCCGGGTCCCGGTGGTGCTGGGACCCTCGGGCGAGGTGCTAGCCGAGGGAAGAATAGATCGCCGTGCTCTGCGGAGGGCGCTTCGGCGTGCGACAGACCACTAGTGGCCCGTCATACAAATGATTGTGGTGTCTCTCCGGCCCTCGACGTCGCTCGCGGTGTCCTCCGCCTCGCCGCACCTACGGGTGCGCCTTCGTTGTGCGTCCTTGCGAGTCGGCCGCCGATGACTCGGATGACACCGCCTCCGGTCCCTCACACCACCTGTGCGACAGACCACTAGGAACCCTGGACGGCACTTGCGGCAGTCGATTCGTCGGTTTCCGGGGTGTCGTCGGTCGTCCCCGCTCCGCTGTCGTCGCCCTCACCTTCGGTTTCGCCACCCTCCGCCCCTTCTTCAGGTATCAGGCCGCAATCTGTGAGGGTGGTCTCGAGGGCGGCCCCATCGAATCGAACTCGCTCGAAGGCAGCGACGGACGCCACCTGCTCGGGGCTCAGTGACTGGTGCGGCGGCATGACCCCTCCGCCTCCCACAGGTTTGCCGGTGTCGCCATAGGTAGATCGTCCGGCCGCCTGGAATCCGGGAGTGCCGATGGTGACCCACTCGACCTGGTCCTGGCAGGATCCGAAGGTGGTGACGACTGCGGTCAACGGCGGACCGGCCCCACCACCGCCGCTGGCGCCGTGGCAACCGGAGCAGTTCACTCCGCTGACCCCTGTCCCCATGTAGATGGCCTCACCTTCGGCAACGAAATCAGTCGAACTTCCGCCGACTCCGGAGCCGGTGAACTCCGACCCGTCGCAGTTGACGATCTGGCCGGTCACGATGTCGGAGTCGAGCTCAGTTGCCTCCCCGCACGTTCCGGTTGCGGCACCGCCTAGGGCGAACAGAGCGCAGGCCGGAATGATGAGCATCACAGCTGCCAGCCATCTGGGAATGGCAAAGTTGGTGCGCTCCTTTATGCCCGCCGTGGGAACCGTGATGACCTCTGGAAGGACGGCTGCCTCCGCTGCGCCGACCTCGGAGGGCACCGGGGCCCTGGTGGCGACGGTCGGCTCGGTCTGAGCAGGCCCGGCAACCGTCGGGGAGTCAGCCGCTGGCTCGGCGGGGGTTTCGACGTCCGGTTGGGCCTCCGGCTCGGGTGGCTCAGGAGGGGAAGGGGCTGGCGCGGCAGCTATGGCTCCGCCACCGGCCCAAGCGGCGAGAATCTCGTCGACTGACATCCCTGTTTCGGCTGCCCGTGCAGCCGCTGAGCGTTGCACCAGGTCTTCGGGAATCCCAAGAGCGGCGCTGGCTGCCGATAGGGCTTCGCTCATCCCGACTCCGAGGTGGACGATTCGACCAGATATGTAACGAGGCTGTTCATGTCAGCCGAGGAGAGACCGAGATCACTGTGGCCTCCGAAACCACCGATGATCGCCTCGATTTCGGTTCCGGTTTTTCGGCTGCCTATGTCGGAGAGATCAGGGCCAAATCTGCGGGTTCCAAGGATCTGGTTGGAGTCATTAAGCGAAACCGCGCCAAGACCGACGTCCGAGACTATCGGGCGAACCATTTGGGTATGACAGGCCGCACAGCCCACGCTCGCGTAGATGGTTTGCCCGGCGTCGCCGGCGTCTGAGTGTGCGATCTTCGACGACCTCGCACCCGGGCTGTCCAAGGGGACAGACGGTCCCACCAATCCCAGCAGCAAGATGGCGACAAATAGGGCTACCGCAGCCACGAGAACGTTCATCGGGTTGTCAGATGTGCCCACCAGCACCGGCGGCTGCCCGGACGGGGCGGTGGCTTCCACCGGGCGAGAGGCCGCGACCGCGGGGACCTCGATTACGGCGACCGCCGGCTCAGACTCAGGTGACGGCTCGGCGGTAACAGCATCCGCTGGCGGGGCCTCGTCTGACGCGCCGGCTGACGCTTCGACTGGCTCCGGGCTGGGGGTTGTCACTGCTTCCCCGCCAGCCCACGCCGAGAGGATCTCGTCGACGGTGGCGCCGGTTGCCACCGCTCGGGCTTCTGCCGACCTCTGTACAAGAGTTTCCGGCGTCCCGAGTGCGGCCGCGGCAGCCGAGAGCAGATCACTCATCGCCCGCGCTCACTTCAACAAGTAGGTCTTGGGTGACAGCGCGGCCGGAGAACACGGTCCCAGCGACAACAGAAACATAGGCGAGTTGACCGAGAAACGTGACCAGGGCAAATCCAACCGCAATCAGAGTCAGGGCTTCTGTCGCGCCCGACCCGGCTGCCCATCCGTCACCGACGTCGATGTACGCGGCAGTGTTGGAACCGCCAAGCCATGAGTAGCCACTGATGAGACCCGCGGCGGTGAGGCTCACCAGGACACCTCCAACTCCGATCACCGTGAGTCGATTGAAGGATCGTGCCCGGTCGGTTGTCGGGAGACGGCGCCCGGCGGCGCGGGGGAGGGCCTCGAAGGACACTCCTGCGACGAGCAGAGTTCCCACGCCGAGAAGAGCGGCATACTCCACTGCCTCCCAGTAGGCGGTGAGCGCCGTGACGGATCCGATGGTAGGAAACGAAGCGAAGCTGGCCATAAGGGCAACAACCACGGCCATGTATGCGCCGAGCACTCCGGCCGTGACCCCGGGTTTGTCGCTGAGCTTCTCCCAGTGACCTTCGAGGGTCAGCGACAGGTTGGAAGCATTGGCGAGCGCACCAATCGGGAACGCGAGGCCCAGGGCGGCTGCGACCCCGGCAACCCAGGTCGGGCCCGGCCCGAACACGAGCTGGGCGACACCCCACCACACGCCTGCGAAACCCAACGACCAGAACCCGACTACCGCGAGTTGCCGGGAAGCAAGAGGTATGTCGATCTCCTTGACCACGGAGTAGT
Organism: uncultured Gammaproteobacteria bacterium; assembly: GCA_964194995.1. GTDB lineage: Bacteria > Actinomycetota > Acidimicrobiia > Spongiisociales > ZC4RG35 > JACZUI01. Next base: position 16,649 of record CAXMPS010000309.1, read on the forward strand.
AAGTCAGCCCGGTGCCAACGGTGAAGACGAACATTGTCAGGAAACCTGCCGTAAAGAAGAGATCTGAGTACGCGACGGCTACAGACCCGAGTCCGGGGAGATCGCCGGCGAAATAGGCCAGGTAGAGGAGAGGCAGCCAGACCACCCCACCGATCACGAACCAGAGGGTGACGAAGCTACGAGTCTCTTGCCGTCTCGAGATTGTGCCGATAGTGATGATGGCCGGTATGGCGAGTGCGAAAGCCAAGGGGAGGTGGATCCACCATGGCAGCCCGAACGGCTGTCGGCCTCCTCCTAAGCCGAGCCCGATTGTCAGAAGCCCGCCCAACACGACGCCCGAAATCAAGAAGAGCGCCGCCCGGGCCAGACTGACACTCCAGAGTCTGGTACCCGTCAGGCGGGGAAGAACGTAGTAGATCCCACCCAGCAGGGAGATCACGGCGAAACCCATCATGAGAGTGAGATTGGCCATCGATTCGAGGCGGCCAAAGCTCACCGGAAATATGTCGGCGAATCGAAGTGAGAACACCGCGATCACCTCAATAAGGCCACCAATGGCTAGAAAGGCAGCGCCGATCAGAAAGTGTGCGATGGCGATGCGATCCTCCTCGGCACCCCCTCCGAGGAGGGTTCGAATGTCTCCAGATTGCCTAGCTGCCACGGGGCTTCCTCGCTTCGCGGACGCGACGGCGGGAGCATAACTGCTTCGCTGAATCGATCGGTCGTCGCCCTCTGCCGGGCTTTTTGGCGTCGTCGGTTCACTTAGGCGACCCTTGTTGTGCTAAAACGGTCCTGCACTCACACCGTCACGCCCGAACAGGAAGAGATGTACCGCCTCGCAGAGCTAAAGGACAGAAGACGGAAGACCATGGGCTGGGGTCTTCTGGTGACTGGCTTCGTGACTCTGATCCTGGCCGTCTGGTGGATCCACTTTTCCAGCTTCCCGGAAAACGAGATCGTCGATGGTGAGATCGTTCCCGTCGTACTCGACAATTTCAACTGGGTTCCACGGGGGGCGATCTGGAAGGGCATCGGATACCTGGCTGCCTTTGCCGCTTCGCAGATGCTGCTTCTGGGCGCACTCTTCGTTTGGGTGCTCAACCAGAGAATGACCTGGGCACGGGCGGCCTTTGCCTCTTTCATCACATGGATCGAACTGGTGATCCTGTTCGCCATGGTTCCATCGGAGTGGCTCAACTTTGCTCAGACCGACCTCGATTGGTCCAGCCAGCGCACCGCCATCGTAATTCCCCCATTCCTCGTCCTCGGCAACGAAGTCGAGCTCAGCTACGCCGCCCTCAAGGACATGATCTCGATGGGCTACCACATCACCATGCTGGCCGTCGGAGGGATTTTCGCCCTGCAGCTTCAAAAGATGTACAAGGGACGGCCGGCATCTACAGAGAGGCCTCTTCCCAAATCCCCCTACGGACGTCCGTTGGTCAAAGGTGACACCTGATGCCACGCGGAGTTGTGGATGAGACCCCACCGATCAGAGACGATTATCAGCTGGCCGTTGTGGATGGCGACTATTTCAAGGACAAGCTTCGCCCCAAGCAGTTTCTCCACATCGACCAGTCCGAGTGCATCATTTGTGAGGGGTGTGTCGACATCTGTCCGTGGAAGTGCATCCACTACCTCTCTCTCGATGCGATCGATGAAGGCGTCAACGTCGACCATCCGGGAGATGACCCCCAGAATCTCGGGTTCTTCATCGTTGATGAGGACGAGTGCACCCGGTGCGCTCTCTGCATCGACCGATGTCCCACCAATGTCATCACTCTCGGGAAGTTCGAGGGCTCGTTGGCCGACCAAGCGGTCGAACTGGGTCTCGATCGAAGGCCCTGGGATTTCGACACCGGGCAACGTGACTTCAAGAATGGCTATTCATATGGAATGCGCTGGTAGGAGGCGTCTTGGCTAACGGCAACGGCAAG
>CAXMPS010000310.1:0-2043 GCA_964194995.1 uncultured Gammaproteobacteria bacterium
ACCAATGTGTTGCCATCGGCGAACAAAATCCCGTACTCATCGGGTGCGGCCGCCTCAGCCTCGAACTGACCCGCAATGACCGAACCCTCCACCTGGACTGCAGTGACAAAGTACGCAGTAGGAAGATCAACCACAAGGCCGTCGATCTGACCGGCATTCATCGCGGCCTCCAGGTCGGTGTTCTGGTCGTAAACGCTCGGCTCGGTTGTCGGCTCGATGACATCCTCGATGAAGTCCAGACTGGTTGTGCCGATGGCGGCACCCAGCTTGGCATCCTTGAGGTCGTCGACGGACGTTACGTCGGCAAACGCCGAATCCGCGAAGGTCACCAACGCCTGCCGGGTCACGTAGTAAGGCACGCTGAAATCGACAACCTCATCACGCGCCTCGGTAATCGAGTATTGCTGGATATTGAAGTCCCAGGTCTTCGGCCCGGGAGCGATGGCCTCGTCGAAGCCCGTCCGCACCCATACCACCTGATCATCCGAGAAACCGAGGTTTGCCGAGAGCTCGTAAACCAGGGCACCCTCAAACCCGGTCTTGGACTCAGGAACGTCGAAGTTGTCGTCTCCGACCCCCATCCAGGGTGGGAAGACCGGCTCACCGGTCGCCACAGTAAGAGTCCCAGCAGTGACGATCCTGAGGTCGTCGAAATCGCACGAGACATCCGGGTCGACACCTTCGGCTTCGGTATCGCCTCCACAGGCTCCGACAACAAGCGCCAGCCCCGCCAGCGCCACCAGCAACCTCGCCGGCTTGGTTTTATGGGTGAACATATCTCCTCCGTTGGGTGAATCGAATGCGCAAGGGTAGCGAGACGTTCAGGGCGCAGGCCAACGCCAGGATGCACGGGAGTCTGACGATGTTCGACGGCTACCGACGATCGACGACGGCGAGGATTCGCTCCAGGACGGATTCCGGATCCATGCCCACCGCGGACATGACGTCATTGGCCGACCCGAATGGGAGGAAGTCGTCAGGAACCCCGATACAGGTGAAGTCTTTCTCCATCCCTGCGTTCGCGAACGCTTCCATCACTGCCGCGCCGAACCCACCAGCAATGACATTGTCTTCAAGAGTGACAACGTGCTTCGCCGGGGCGGCCCACTCGAGAATCCTCGGATCGAGTGGCTTGACCCACCGGGCGTTGACGACACCGGCCTCGACACCAGACTCCGCGAGATCCCCCGCCACTTTGGCAGCCACCTCGACCATCCGCCCGGCAGCAACAAGCAGAACATCCGAGCCGTCCGTCAAAAGTTCTGCCTCGCCAATCTCGAGCGGCTCCGCAGGGATCGCGGGTACCGACACCGCGGCGCCCTTCGGGTACCTGATGGCAATCGGACCGTCGTGATCGACCGCTGTCTCGATCATGGCGCATAGCTCGGTGGCATCGGCGGGAACTGCAACCACCAAGTTGGGGATCATCCGCAGATAAGAGATGTCGAACACCCCGTGGTGCGAGGGGCCGTCAGGTCCGGTGATCCCGGCCCGGTCGACCAGGAATATCACATGTAGATCGTGAAGGGCCACGTCGGCGATTATCTGGTCGAAGGCCCGTTGGAGAAAGGCCGAATAGATGGCTACCACCGGCTTCTTACCGGCCATCGCCATCCCAGCCGCCATAGTCACGGCGTATTGCTCGGCGATTCCGGTGTCAAAGACCCGATCCGGAAATCGCTCCCTCATCTGCTTCAAGCCGGCACTCGAGATCATGGCCGCGGAAACACCGACCAGGTCGGCATGAGTCGCCGCAGCCTCGGCAAGAGCTCGGCCGGCTACTTCGGTCAGCTTGAGCTCTGTCTTCAGGGCCTTTCCGGTGGTGACGTCGAAGCTCGCCACACCATGGAGCTTCTCCTCCTCATCCTGGATCGCCGGGGCGTAGCCACTGCCCTTCTCGGTCACTACATGAACGATCACAGGCTGGTCGTAGGACTTTGCGGTTCTCAAGGTCTCCTCGAGCAATGGAATGTCGTGACCATCGATCTGCCCGGTGTACTTGAGGTCGACCGCATCAAAAACCGTAGACGGCTCCAGGATCTG
>CAXMPS010000311.1:0-13035 GCA_964194995.1 uncultured Gammaproteobacteria bacterium
ATTGACACCGCCGCCTCCCATGGAACAACGATGTCCGACGAGCACGCCTCGAACTCAACTTCAGCAGAAACGATTCCCGACCCGCTGAAGGTCGACGTGTCGATCTCCCAAGCCCAGCCACTCTCAAATCCGCGGACTACAGGATCAACCTGTTGAACCGTGCCATCCGAGAGACCTTGCTCGCAGTACGGATCGAGGTGGATGAAGAGAGCAATAAGCGCCCCAAGCCAAAGCAACGGGATAAGCACCATCCCGACTTTGCGGAGAAAGTGACCTGAAGGCGCAACCTTCAGATATGCCCAGAACCAGATCAAGCCGAGGAGGACCAGAGGGAAACCGAAAACGGAAAGGAGTCCGAGAGCTCCCGCTAGACCGAGCACCGCTGCCGGTAGCAATAAGAGAGGGCGGTTGCGCATCGAGAGCGCCGCCAACGTCGGCGGTACCGCGACCACCGCAGCGATGACGATGGCACCGGGAAGCTCCGACCAGAGCGTGAAGTCTCCCCCGATGATGCGAAACAAAAAGGCGGCCAACGCCAGTCCATAGCCCACGACCACGGCGCCTGACACTGCCTTTCTGACTGTGCCGGGCCACTGATCCGTGACACTCATTGTTCAAGAGTTCCTATACGGATTCGACTGAATCGGTCCGGAACATGGTCCAACTGTGAAGCCGTTTATCGGGAGTGACAGCGTCGCCGAGAGTGACGAAGCCCATCGACTCATATCGAGGAATGTTGGCCTCCTGCTCCGTGGTCAGGAGGACACCCTCGGAGTCTGCATCAGCGGCAGAGATATCGATAACGCTATCTACCAACAGCTTGGAATACCCCCTCCCGCGATGGCCTCTCAAGACACCGACCATGCCCAGGTAGTAGAAGCCGCGGTCGGGCTCGAGAGGAGCGATGGCGGTCTCGAAGTTGCGGAGCCTTTGCACGGCTCGCTGTCCAATTGGCTCCGCAAGCTCGTCCCCATCAGATCTAGGGGGTCGGCCTGGCGGATCGATCAATGCCGCCGCAACGAACTTCGTCGGCTCACCTGTCTCGACCCCGAGAAGGGGCGACCCCGCCGCGACTCTCGACCTGGCGAACGAGCCGACCAGAACCCGCAGGCGAGTCGGATATCTGGGACCCGAGCCACGGAGGACGTACCGCATGGTCGGATAGTTGAAGAAGGACTCGGCCAGCACCTCGATCACCTCTTCGAGCCGGTCCGAAGAAATCTCTACAACTGTCGGCTCCGACATGCCTGCCACGCTAACCACCCAGGAGCGGGGTTGGTTCTAGCCATCCGGAATCCAGTCCTCCAGTGGGATCCCCAGACCGTCGGCGACCCGGTTGGCGTAGGCGTAGTAGCCGACGACCTCAACAATGTGGAGGATGTCAGTATCCGCGAAGCCCTCTGCTCGGAGACGCTCGATGTCGTCTCGCGTGACACTGGCTGGGGTGAGCGTGAGCTTCATCGCGTAGCGAAGCATGGAAAGCCGCTTTTCTGAGAGACCCGCGGTCTCGAAGTCGTCTTCGATTCGTGCAGCAAGCCCGTCGTCTCGTAGGAGCCGGCGCAGACCGCGCCGGTGGTGAATCACTCAGTAGTGGCATTCGTTGGCCGTTGAGACGACCAAGGCGATCATCTCTCGTTCCACCTTTCGGAGCGTCCTGGTGCCTTTCATGGCCTGCTGATAGAGACCAAGGTGGACGTCCATACTGCTGGCGTCCAGCGAGTGGATGCGAAAGATCCAGTCGACCCGCTGATAGTTGGGATCGATGACCCTGCCCTTCATGGCACCAAGATCGCCACTCCACTCGTCTTCGTGAAGGGTCTCAATCCACGGCATCTGGGAGAACCTCGAAGTCGAAGGTGGGAGGGACAGATGGCCGAACTGTCAGAGTGTCGATGGACCGACAATATGGGAGACACAGTCGCGAACCTGGCATTCCCACGCCATCCGTAACTAAATCGAGAGGCTCCGGGATGGTGGGTTCCGGAGCCCCTCGACAACTTGCGACGCCGGTGGAGAGAGGAGGAGAAGGGTTTCCGCTCGGGGAGAACGGAGGTGTTCTTCACCTGCGTCGCAAACCTGATTGAAAGCCGGAGACGCTTGTGCGCCCATTCACAAGCTTTGGACGACGCGAGATCTCTGGATGGTTCCCGGAACTTTGCCGAGCGTGTGCAAATCCCGGTGTAGAGGCCCGTGAATTACACACGCTGGTCGACGGATCGCGTCAGTTGGAAAAGGTGACCGAGAAGGCGTGGGCCCACCTGGCCACGACCCTCCCGTAATTCTCTCCGGCCGCCATCATGTCTCCCCGCGACAGCGCCTCCACAGACTGGTGGATGAGCTCGGCTGAGTCGTCCAGAACCAGTTCTTTGGGATCGAACAGATCCGACACATCTCCATAGTCGAGCTCCAGCATGGAGTCGTCCGAGAATTGTTCCAACCATCCCAGCAACTGGGCCAGCTCCTCGGCCGGGCCGTGGAACACCTCCAGCCCGCGCAGCACGCCAAGAACATATTCGACTCGCGTCTTCGCCTCGGGAAGGTCGATCCGATAGCGAATCCGCACCTTGTCGTCCGCCTCGTAGACCTCTCTATCTTCCGGACGGAAGGAGCTGAACCATCGGACAGGGACGTGCCAGGCAGAGGTCAGAACATGGGACCGCTGCGATGGATGCTCCTGCTGATGTTGGCGAAGCTCTCGATCGGCGGCGCGTGCCGCCTCCTCCGGGATGAGGCCGACTCCCACTCCCCCAAAAGCGTTGGCGAATGCCACAGTCGACTCCAAGACTCGCAATCGAAGAGTGCGGGGACACACCAGCTCGCGACCCTTCCACTCGGCCGACCAGTTGGCGTCACCCTCGGCCTCCGACAGGATCCCGTAGGAACGCACAAATCCTGGCACCGGGTCACCGGAAGTATCGATGTCTGGTGAGTACACCCTGAGGTATGCCGTCTTGGTCACACCCCCATGCTGGCATATGAACCGACGTAAATCCGCCCTGGAGTCTTGCGGGCGACCCCACAGTAAGATCGGGAGCGGAGTGCACCCCACCCCGTTGAGAAGGAGGAATCGACCTTGTCAGTGTTCGATGAGGTGGCCATTACCGGCCATGAGCAGATCGTCTATGGGTACGACGAGGTATCCGGGCTCAAGGCGATTATTGCTATTCACTCCACGGCTCTCGGTCCCGCCCTCGGCGGGACTCGCTTCTTTCCATACGAATCCGAAGCCCAAGCACTCGAGGACGTTCTGCGCCTCTCCAAAGGGATGACCTACAAGGCGGCCGCCGCGGGGCTCGACCTCGGCGGGGGAAAGGCGGTCATCATGGGCGATCCCCGAGTGGACAAGTCGGAGCGGCTGTTCCGCGCCTACGGTCGAATAGTCGACTCCCTCGGGGGCCGCTACATCACAGCGGAAGACGTCGGCACCACCACCACGGATATGGACCTCATACGAAGAGAAACACGCTGGGCGCTTGGACACAGCATGGCCGAAGGGGGCGTCGGCGACCCCTCTCCGATAACCGCCCGTGGTCTCTACGCGGCGGCGCGCGCCGTCTGCCAGATGCTTTGGAGCGACTCCGAGGTGGCCGGGCACCGATTCGCGGTGCAAGGAGTCGGAAAGGTCGGATCTGCCTTTGTCCAGCTTCTCGTCGAGGCACGCGCCGAAGTGATCATCTCGGACTCCCACGAACCGGCCATCAGCGCAGCCGTAGAGACATACGGCGTCAAGAGCGTCCCATCCGACGAGATCCTGAGCGTCGATTGCGACATCTTGTCCCCTTGCGCCCTCGGGGCAGGAATCAACAAGGAGACGATTCCCACCCTCAACTGCCAGGCCATCGTTGGCAGCGCCAACAACCAACTCGCCACCGATGAGGACGCCGAGCGTCTCATGGAGCGCGACATCCTGTACGCACCCGACTTCGTGGTGAACGCAGGTGGTTTGATCAACGTGTACGACGAACTTCGCGGATACTCGAAAATTCGGGCGCTCCAACGGGTCGATTCGATCTTCGACGCAACGACGAAGATTCTCGAGACCGCCAAGACAGACGGGACGTCTCCAAACCAAGCGGCGATCAAGGTTGCCGAGCAGCGGATCTCCGAGATGGGGGATCTGAGACGATTCCGCCGCAACGGTGACGAGCGGAACTGAGCGCCAGACCATGCAGACCCTCGACAACAACCTCACCCACAAAGACCTGGGACTGACGGACGAGCAGATCGTCGAGATGTACCGGCTCATGTTGCTCGCCCGCAGGGTCGACGACCGGATGTGGGCCCTACAACGTCAGGGACGCGCCGCGTTTGTCCTCGGCGCCTCGGGCCACGAGGCCGTCCAAGTCGCATCGGTGTTCGCCCTCGACACTGAGAGAGATTGGGTTCTCCCCTATTACCGCGACATGGGCGTTGCCCTCGCGTGGGGCTTCACCCCCGAAGAGATCTTCCTTGGTGTGTTCGCCAAGAAGACAGACCCGATGTCCGGTGGGCGCCAGCTGCCCAGTCATTGGTCCGACCCGGACAGACGAGTGCTGACACAGTCGTCAGTTATCGGTCCTCAGTACCCGCATGCGGCAGGGATCGCCCATGCTCTGAAGATCCGTGGCGGCAACGAAGTGACCGTGGTCTATGGCGGAGAGGGATCGACTTCAGAAGGCGACTGGCACGAGGCCATGAACTGGGCCGGCCTCCACGACCTGCCTTTGATCTTCGTCATCGAAAACAACCAGTACGCCATCTCGGTGCCAACTCAGGAGGAGGTGGCGGGAGTCCTCGCCGACCGCGCCTTTGGATACGGGTTCCCGGGTATTGCCGTCGACGGGAACAACCCGCTCGAGGTGATCCAGGCGATGCAGGAGGCGGTGGCCCGGGCTCGGGCGGGCGAAGGCCCGACCCTCATCGAGGCCGAGACGTATCGCTATTACGCCCACACGTCTGATGACAACGACACCCTGTACCGCACTCGTGAGGAAGTCGAGACCTGGCGCAAGCGAGATCCGGTCGCCTGGCTCCGTCAGTACTTGATCGAGAGTCGATTGCTCACAGAGGCCGAAGAATCCGCTCTCGATCGCGAAGTGGTCCACCTTCTCGCTGATGCCGTGGAGAAGGCCGAAGCGGCGCCAAACCCGGATGAACCCACCACTCGCGTCTACGCCAAGGTCATCGAGCTAGGCCCACCCGCCACTGAGCCGGAGGAGGTGCCGGAGGGTGAGACAGTCAACATGATCACTGCGATCAACCGAACCCTTCACGAGATTCTCGAGGCAAATGAAGACGCCATTCTCTTTGGTCAGGACGTCGCCCGAAAGAAGGGTGGGGTCTTCAAGGCCACCCAAGAACTGACTGAGCGGTTCGGCCCCGAGAGGTGCTTCAACACCCCTATTGCCGAGTCGTCAATTGTCGGCGTCGCCATCGGGATGGCTGCGGCCGGATATCGGCCGCTCCCTGAGATCCAGTTTGCCGATTACATCCACCCGGCGTTCAACCAGATCGTATCCGAGGCGTCTCGAATCAGCTATCGATCGAATGGTCGTTGGAATGTCCCGATCGTGATCCGGACTCCCTTTGGAGCCGGGATACATGGTGCGCTCTATCACAGTCAGTCGATCGAGGCGTACTACGCGCACGTCCCGGGCCTCAAGGTGGTGGTTCCCTCTACCCCGGCTGACGTCAAGGGCCTCCTCCACACCGCTTTCGAAGACCCCGACCCGGTGTTGTTTCTCGAACCAAAGAAGCTGTATCGACTGGCCAAGGGCCCGTTCCCAGACCACGAATTCCAGGTGCCGTTGGGCAAGGCGGCTATTCGGTATCTCGGCACCGACGTCACGATCATTGCCTATGGGGCGATGGCTCACTTCGCGATGGATGCAGTGCCGGTTCTCGAAGGTTTGGGCGTCAGCCCCGAGGTGATCGACCTGCGGAGTCTCAAGCCTCTCGATTGGCCCACGATCGAAGCCTCGATCAAGAAGACTTCGCGAGCACTCATCGTCCATGAGGACAACGAGTTCGTCGGGTACGGCGCGGAGATCGCTGCGCAGATCGCCGACAAGGCCTTCGAATGGCTCGACGCCCCCGTTCGGCGCTACGCCCTCACCGACGTTCCTGCGATGCCTTACGCTCGCTCGTTGGAGAACTCGCTATACCCGACGCCCGAAGGAATCGTCCGCCACGCTCAGGACTTGGCCAAATACTGAGTAGCTGCATTCCAGCGTGGGCGTGTCAAACCTAAGGTCTCGCCCACAAATGTCACTGCTCACTCATCTAAGCGACATCGTCGGCCAGGCCTTCACGGATCTTGGCCTCCCCGCCGAGCTCGGAGCGGTTGTTCCGTCGCAGCGACGTGAACTGGCCCAGTTCCAATCAAACGGGGCCATGGCCGCGGCCAAGCTGGCGGATCGGCCCCCGAGGGAGATAGCCCAGGACGTCATCGACCGGGTCGCCACTCACGAAGAGCTCGAGACCGTTGACATTGCCGGTCCCGGCTTTATCAATCTGACTCTGACGGACGGCGCACTCGCCTCCTGGGCGGCTGCCGCTGCGGTCGACGGTCATCTCGGGTTCGCCGCGGCCTCCGAACCATTGACAGTGATCGTCGACTATGCCGGCCCAAATGTGGCAAAGGCGATGCACGTCGGTCATCTCCGGGCGACCATCATCGGAGACTCCCTCGCCCGCCTTTTCGACTTCGCAGGACACAAAGTCATCAGGGATCCCCACTTCGGCGACTGGGGATTTCAAATGGGCCTCCTCATCGCAGCCGTAGAGGAGGATGGTGTCGACCCAACCTCCATAACGCTTTCCGACCTGCAACGGATCTACCCCCAAGCCTCAGAGCGGGCACGTCAGGATGACGCCTTCGCCGATCGGGCCCGCGAGGCCACCGTGCGCCTCCAGCAGGGCGACCCGAACCACCGCGCCATCTGGCAACAGATGAAGAGCGCATCAGAAGCGTCGCAACGCGCCAACTTCGCTGCTCTGGGAGTCAATTTCGACCTCTGGTACGGGGAATCCGATGTCCACGATCGGATCGCACCAATGGTCGAAGCCATGAAGGAGTCGGGTATCGCCGAGGAGTCAAGAGGTGCACTTGTCGTCCGCGTCGCAGAAGAGGATGACAATCGGGAAATTCCGCCGCTGATCCTCCAAACCTCAGCCGGTGGCTTCCTCTATTCGACGACCGACCTAGCAACGATCGACATGAGGAATCAGGAACTCGGAGCCGACCTGTGCCTGTACGTCGTCGACCGTCGTCAGGCCGATCACTTCGTCCAGGTCTTTCGGGCTGCCCACAGGTCAGGCGTCGCCCCTTCGAGCATGGTGTTGGAACACATCGGCTTCGGAACAATGAACGGACCGGACGGAAAGCCGTTCAAGACGAGAGAGGGTGGTGTGGTCCGCCTTGCCGACGTGATCAAACTGGTGACCGATGCCGCTCGCGACCGCCTCGACGAGGCTCATCTAGCCGAGGAGTATCCCGACGAAGAGCGGGACCGCATCGCCGCCCTGGTAGGAGTAGCCGCCCTGAAGTTCGGGGACCTGATCAACAACCGGGCATCCGACTACGTCCTCGATCTCGACAGATTCAGCTCATTCGAAGGAAAGACTGGCCCATATCTGCAGTACGCGGCGGTGAGAATCAAGTCGATACTGAGAAAGGCTGCCGAGTTGGGGCTGGCCCCGGGAGACATCATCGAGCCCAGCGCCGACTCCGAAAGGGAGCTGGTGCTGGAACTGCTCAACTTTCCCGAAGTCGTGGCTAGAGCGATCGCCCTGAGGGCGCCCAACCACATCGCAGAGTACGCGCATAGCGTGTCCGCTCGATACAACCGCTTCTATGACGAGTGCCACATCCTTTCAGAGGAGGATGCAGAACGGCAAGGCTCATGGCTGGCGGTCTCCAACTGGGCCTTAGCCACCCTGAGCATCCTCCTTGACCAGCTGGGGATTGAGATTCCCGACAGGATGTAGAGATGAACTTGGTCGTGAGATCGGCGCGATCAGACGATCTGCCCTCGATCGCCACCTGGACGAAGGACACCTTCGAATGGGGCGACTACGTGCCCGAGAGACTCCCCAAGTGGATGGACGATCTCGAATCGGAGATCCTCGTCTGCGTTGATGCCGGCGATGTGCCGCTCGCGATCGTTCATGTCCGAATGCTCGCCTCAACTGAAGGCTGGCTCGAGGCAGCGCGCGTCCACCCCGACCACAAGCGATCAGGGATGGGCACGGCACTAAACCGCGCCGGAGTCGAGTGGGCGCGATCTCGCGGAGCCAGGGTGGTGCGGTTGGCCACAGAGGCCGGCAACCTGGCCGCCCGGAACCAGGTCGAGAAGCTCGGATACCGAATCGGATCGTCGTGGGTGACGGCCTTCCTAGAGCCTGACAGGTCATATCGGGCTGAAACCGCGGCGCGCCTGGCCAAGTCGGCCTCCATCGACGTTGATAGCGCCTGGATGTTCTGGTCGACCAGCGACTTAGCAGCGGCGGGACGGAGCCTGCTTTGTGAGGGTTGGCAATGGCGAGAAGCGAGAGTGGAGGACCTCACGGCTGCGACCCGGGACAGTCGCCTCTTTCAATCGCCGGCAGGTTGGGTGATGTTCCGACCCGATGGTTCTGATCTCGAGACGATGTGGCTTGCCTCGTCACCCGAAGACCTGCCCCGCCTTATCGAAGGGATCAAAGATTTGGCGGCGACACGAGGGGCCGATCAACTGGTGGTGAAAGTTCCCGGGCTTGATTGGGCGAGTGAGGCATTGCGGCGGGCACAGTTCAGGGTCACAGACATCCTCGTGTACTACAAGGCGACCTAGTGGCCCGTCTTACAAATGATTGCCACGTCTCTCCGGCCCTCGACGCCGCTCGCGGTGTCCTCCGCCTTGACGCACCAACGGGTGCGCCTTCGTTGTGCGTCCTGGCGAGGCGAGCACCGATGCCTCGGAGACACGTTGGCACCATTTGTGCGACAGACCACTAGTGGTTTGCTCCCAATCAGGTGATGGTGGCCATCGCGGCAACCGCCCACACTACGAACATGACGGGAATGTCGAGGTTCGGCATCCAGGACAGCCTGCCGGTCCCCCATCGCATCAGCAACGAGAGCGGCACTCCGAGGAGGGGCATGACAGTCATGCCCGCGATCCCCACGGCTTCCAGACCGCGGGTCGCTTGGTGTAGCGGTGCGGGCAATCCGTCGAGCAAACGCGAGAGGAACCCATAGGCCAGGACAGCCAGAAAACCCACACCAAAGACAGCCAGAGTCCTCCCGATGCCGACCTCCCAAATCTTGAACCCGACCAGCCGACGGCCACGGCCCAGGGGTCCTTCCGATGCAACGCCAAGACAGAAGAGCCCGACCACCGCGATCACGAGAGCCGAAGCAAGCATGGCTCCGGAAGAAAGGTCCTCGGGGATCACATTCACCAACTCGAACCCGGCGAGCAGGACCGCTACCGCCAGACCGACCAGAAGGCTTCCTAGAACCATCAGGCCCACGTCGAGCATGGTCCCGGACGCCCCATAGCCCAGGATCGCGTAGCGCTTGATCATGCCGAAGGCCGCCGACCGGGGTGCCGCCTCGCTCACAACGGGTCTTTCACCGCAGCGACGTTAACTCGGGTCTGAGCTGCGTCGATGGCATCGAGATACCACTCGATTGGGTGGCGAATCTCAACCTCGTCGCCGAGCACCGACCTCATTTGCATTTCGCACCCGGAGTTTGCCGACGCCACTCGTTTCACACCCGTCGAACGAATCTGCTCGGCCTTTTGGTTTCCGAGCTCCTGGGATGCCTCCGGTTGAAGCATGGTGTAGAGGCCGGCGGCTCCACAGCACATGCCCGCTGGGTCAATCTCAACCACCCGATAGCCGGCCGCCTCCAGAATCGCTCTTGGCTCGGCGGTGACTCGCTGGGCGTGCCGGAGATGACAGGGATCCTGGATTCCGATCTCTCCGTTGTCGGTCTCGAGCCGAGGCAGCAAGCCTCCCTCGATCGCCTCTGCGATTGCGACGGTGACGTCGATCGCCTTCGAACCTACTGATTCACCGTCGTCTGCCCAGTGGGCGTACTCGCGCAGATGGGCCGAACAGCCGGCCGCGGTGGCCACGATCATGTCGTAGCCGTCGAAAGCAGGCGTGTTGACCTCGGCCAGGGCTCTAGCTTCGGGGGCCTTTCCGTCATGGGCGGCCAGGGCACCACAGCAGGTCTGAGCCAGAGGAGCCTCGACCCGATACCCGGCCATCTCCAGGAGCTGGATCGCGGTGCGGTTCGTCGGTCGGAACCACTGATCCTGAACGCAGCCCGAAAGGAAACCGACCGACCCCGTCGTGCCGCTTCCGCCAGAGTGGCCGACCGAAGCGCGGGTGCGCCCCCTGAGGGGGCGAAGACCCGACGTGAGCCGGCGATAGCGGCGTGGGGCCAGATCGGTCAATCCGAGCATCTGGGCGATACCGAGGAGTGTCGACCCAGCGCTGAGAGTTCCCCGCGATCCAAGGAGTGACCCCAACAGGAACGCCCGCAACCGATGCGACGCAGATGGGCGCTGGGCAACGATCTCGGCACGGGTCCCCTCCAAAGCTCGACCGTACGGGACCATCCCCGGGCACACCGGCTCACAGGCCCGGCAACCGAGACAGAAGTCCATGATGTGCTCAAAGGTCTCATCCACCTCGAACAGGTCGTCACGAACCGCGTTCATTGCCTGGAGCCGGCCCCGTGGTGAAGCGGTCTCTCTTCCGGTGAGACGAAAGGTCGGACAGAGAGGGAGGCAGAGCCCGCACTGAACACAGGCGTCCAGCTCTTGGTCGGTTGGGTGCTCTTCGGTCACCCACCCCATCACAGGCCTCCTGCCAAACGGCCCGGGTTGATGATTCGCCTCGGATCGAACTGGGAAATGATTCGCCGTTGCAGCTCGATAGCGGGTGGTGGCTCTCCCCAGGGGTCGAAATCGGGCAAGGAGGCCGGTGGCGACTCAGTCACTACCAGCCTGCCACCTATCCCCTCCGCCCAAGATCTGAGCGCGCCGGCTCCTTGACGCGAGTCGGAGGCGAGCCGGATGTCACCGACACCGTGAACAGCCAGATAACGCCAACCGCCCGGCAACTTGGCGATCGCCTCGCTGGTGCTTGACGGAGGCACTCGAAGCGACCAGCGGAGAGGCCCAGCGGGGTCACCCGGCCAATCGAGACCTGAGATCTCCTCGCCTCGGAGCCGGCCACTCACAGCCCCCACCTCCGACTCAGTGCCCCAGATGAATATCGCCGTCCGACCATCACTCTCTAACACGGCCAATGGTCGGCTGACTGCATCTGCCGCAGAGACGTCGTCGACTATCACGGTCATCGCTGCCGGGGGCACTGGCCAGAGCTTGAGACAAATGGAGGTAATCACACCAAGAGAGCCGAAGGCGCCCACGACCAGACGCGGAAGGTCGTACCCGCTCACGTTCTTGACCACCCGGCCACCCGCACGGACCACCCGCCCATCCCCAGTGACCAGGGTCACTTCTAGCAGTCGCTCCCTGGTGCCGTAGAGACGCCCCCTGCGGAGTGACGACATACCGGCCGAAATAGCTCCTCCCACCGTGGAAGAGCCCGGCACCTCAGGAAGGACGGCCGTTTGGGACCGCTCGGCGAGCATTCCCTCGAGACGCTCGATCGGCATTCCGGCACCTACCACCACCGTCATGTCCTCGGGGTTCCAGGCCTCGGTTTGATCGAACCGGCCCATCGACAGAACGATCTCTGGTTGTCGTGGTGACCCGTATCCGTGGTGAGTCCCGCCGCCGAGAACATCGACCACCTTGTTGGAATCCGACGCATATCGAAGGACTGAGGCCACTTCCTCGTTGGTCGACGGGGCAACCGCCAAGACATCGGCGGCCACACCGGCGACGTCGGCCTCAAGTCGCATGATGTCACCGGGGTGGGTCACACCCAAGTGCCCTCAGGAATGGGACGACGTGTTCCGCCGAAATCAAAGCATCGGGAGCCTTCGGGGAGAATCTTCGCCGGGTTGAAGAGGCCCTCCGGATCAAACGCCTCTTTGAGCCGGGCCTGGGCGTCGAGATCCAGCTCGGTAAAGCTGGTCCGCATCATGTCTCGCTTCTCCAGTCCGATGCCGTGCTCACCCGACAGGGCACCACCGTTGCGAAGACATGCCGCCACTATCTCCTCACCGGCCCGATGGACCTTGTCCAACATCCCCCCCTCCGAAGCATCAAATGAGATCAGCGGATGAAGGTTGCCGTCGCCGGCGTGAAACACGTTGTAGATGTCGAGGCCATAGCGATCGGCGATCTGCTGGACCTCGTCCATGGTCTCGACCAATCGAGACCTCGGCACCACGGTGTCGTGGAGGTAGTAGTCGGGCGAGATCTGAGCCAACGCCCCAAAGGCCGATTTGCGACCCTTCCACAATTCCGCCCGATGTGCCTCGTCCTCGGCAAGCTTTACACCCCGCGCGTTGTTCTTGTGAGCCATCTCACTGATCAGAGCCGCTTCGGCCGTCACCGCCTCAGTCTCGCCGACGACCTCCGCCAGCAGCATGGCGGCGGCATCAGTGGGGAAGCCGGCGTGCAGCCAATTCTCCACTGCGACCATCATCTTCTGGTCCATGATCTCGAGTGCGGCGGGCACGAATCCGGCGGCAATCATGTCGCTCACCGTCTTGGTCGCCTCCTCCATCGTCTCGAAGTCGATTAGAAGGGTCCGAACGTCCGGCTCGATAGGCAGCAACCGCACGAGTGCCGAGGTGACGATGCCGAGAGTGCCTTCAGAGCCGACAATGAGCCCCTTGATGTCGAGGCCGGGGGCGTCAGGCGCCTCTCCTCCCAGCACAACGACTTCGCCGCCGGCGAGAACAACCTCGAGGCCGAGAACATGGCTGGTTGTCGCGCCCTCGGCGAGACAGTGAGCGCCGCCGGAGTTGTTGGCAACATTGCCTCCGATGGTGCAAACCGACTGTGAGGAAGGGTCCGGTGCAAAGTGAAGTCCATAGGGCTCGGCATATGTGCTGAGGTCGAGGTTGATCACACC
>CAXMPS010000312.1:0-1608 GCA_964194995.1 uncultured Gammaproteobacteria bacterium
GCCACCGGCGGATCGGATGTGAGCATCTGATGACCCAGCTCAAGGGAAAGAAGCGCGACCAGGTCCCGGTCATGGGTTCGGAGCTCCGCCTCCGCGATGCCGAACAGACCTGGCCGCGCATCTGGAGGCGATATCGCTACCTGATCATCACGGTGATCAACCTCACGATTTTCTTCCTCATCTGGGAGGCATTTGGCCAATCGGGTCGGGTCCCATCGATCTTTTTCCCAACCTTCGTCGACATGGTGAGAGCACTCAAGATCGGCTGGATCGGAGGCAGCGGCGACAACGTCAACGAGACCTTCGACTTGCTGCAGGACTACGTGATCGCAAAGAACGCATGGGTCACCTTCAAGTTCTACGCCATCTCGATGGTCGTTGCGATCTTCTTTGGCGTCATCATCGGACTGTTGATGGGAGCCAGCAAATGGCTCGACGCTATTTTCAGCCCGTACGTTTGGACCCTGTCCTCGCTCCCCAGGATTGCCATCTTTCCGATCCTCGTGTTGTTCATCGGTCTCGACGATCCGATCAAATACTGGATCATCATCCTGACCGCGATCTTCCCTCTGATCATCAACACATGGGCAGGCGTCAAGACGACCGACCAGTCGCTCATCAACGCGGCACGGGTGTTCGGGGCCAGCCGGATACAGATCTATCGCAAAGTCGTGCTCCCGTACACGCTGCCATTCGTCGTCAGCGGGATTCAGCTCGCACTGAGTCGCGGCCTGGTCGGCGTGGTCCTCGCAGAGTTCCTCACCGGCGCCAGCAAGGACGGCGGGCTCGGCTGGCTGATCTTTCGGTCTGCACGCGGGTTCAATTCGAACCTAACCTATGCGGCACTCATCAGCCTCGCAATATTCGCATTGATACTGGTTCAGGGAACGCGGTCCATGGAGACACGGATCGCACCGTGGAGAACCGTCAGCAAAGCCTGACGAGAGAAGGAGGAAGGCAATGGCTGAAGACCAGAGGACCCCGGCAAAGATTCCGGGGTTTTCGCGTCGTGATTTCTTGAGAACGTCGGGAGTCGCTACGGCTGGCGCTCTCGTGTTGGCCGCTTGCGGCAACGGGGACCCGACGACGACTACCGCCGCAGTGACGACGACGGCGGAAGCAACGGCGCTGCCCATGGCAACGAGGGGCCCGGTGACGGTCGGGTACAACAACCCGAATCGTCTGCTGCGTTCGCCGTTGTTCATCGGTCAATCTCTTGGCTATTTCGAGGAAGTCGGCATCGTGATCGACGAGATCAACGACGCAGACGACCCGCTTCCCCCGACGATCGCCGGCTCGTTCGACCTTGCGTTGTTCGATTCGGATGTGCTTTTCGACGCCGAAGACAAGTCGACCCAGGCCGGTGAGCCACTCGGGCTGCGGATGCTCAACATCAACCTGGGTGGCCAGCCGATCATCATGGGTTCGAGTCCGGATATCCCGGATGCGGAGGCGCTGCGCGGCAAGCGCGTCGGAGGCGCCCGTGAGGGCACGACGAACGAGGGGCTTGCCAAGTTCATCCTTCAAGAGCTTGGCCTCGACTGGGAGACCGACGTCGAGTTCACCAACCTGACCGGCGGGTCGAACGACTGGGTGCAGGCAATGCTC
>CAXMPS010000313.1:0-2555 GCA_964194995.1 uncultured Gammaproteobacteria bacterium
GCATGATCGAGGCCACCCAGGCCACAACGACACCGGTCACCGAGGAATCGATCCTCGAGACGGCAAGAGCCGAAGCCGGCCGCATGATCCAGGACGGGCGGGGAGCCGCCACCACGCTGGTGCAGAAGGCCACAAGGAACGTCGAGGAATCCGAGTCGCAGCGCATTACCGCTGACGCCGAGACCGAGGTGGAAGTGATGCAGGAGGCCGCAGCTGAGGCCAGCAAGATCGCAGAGCAGCAGAAGGCGGAGGCCGAAGAAACGCGCAAGGTCGCCGACCAAGACGCCGCTGAGCTCGAGGGACGGCGAGCCGAGAAGGACGAGATATCCACCGACCAGAAGATTGCCTCTGACAAGCTGGCACAACGCATCGTTGACATGGAGGCCGCCGAACAGGAAGAGGCCGACCGCGCTCGCGATGACAAGCTCGACGACGCTGACGACGAAGAGGGGGCGGCGGGGCGGACCCGCTACGAGCGCAAGTCGGCAAAGTTGCCCAGCATGGGCGAGGACGCCTCAAAGGTCGTTGGTTCTCTCGAAGGCTTCAGGAAGAGCCTTCGGGGGGCCTGACAGCCGAGATGCGCATCGTCGTCACCCGCAGACCACCGAGGGACGATCTCCATGCGCCGCCGCCTTGTTCTTGGGCGAAGAGATCAGCGGTAAGTTGAGCGAAGTCGGCGACACGCTCGAAGCGAACTAACCGACAACGCATAAGCGAAACCAGGAAGGGGGTGCCCCGGTGGGCGCCCCCTTTTCCTTGTCTCGAAGCTCAAGACCCGAGACCCAAAAACCCCCAGCCGCTCTTTTCCGCGCAGTTCCGCTCGCAACCGCACACGACGGTTGTGGTGGTGCGCGATCGCAATCTTCTGGGTCATCTAGTGTGTCGCCCTGCCAATGGCCGGGCACCGCCCGGTCCTCCACCTCGGCGGGTCGCTCACTGATCATCACCGGGTCGACGATCTTTCCCTTCCCCGACGGTGGCTTCTTACCCTGCGCTGTGTGGTTGGCTCTGCGGGTGCGCAGATGCTGGGTCAGCTCCCATTTCAGGCCACCACGGGCCTGGATGAACAGCGACAGATAGATCGTCTCGTGGCTCACGTGCATCCTCTCCACATCAGGGTACGTGTGCCGTAACCAGCCCGAGATCTGCTGCGGTGACCACCAATCGGCGAGTTTCTCCTCCACCGCCGCACGCAGAGCTCCGTTCTCTGCCAGTTTGCAGGGTTGCGGCCGACGAGCTCGCTGCCACGCCGCCTGGTCCGCTTGGTGGGCCCGATACTCGCTTCGGCCCCCGTTGCGCACCACCTCCCGTGACACTGTCGATGGAGCTCTACCCAACCCGGCCGGCAATCGCCCGTATCGACTCGCCAGCAGCTACCCCTCGCGAGATCTCCTCTCGCTCAGTCAATGACAGATGCCGCTGCGGGCGACGACGTGGTGCAGGACGCACCCCGCCAGCATCCTCAAACAACCTCCGGATCGACGACCCGTTACGACCTAGCCGACGAGCTATCGACCGGGTCGGTTCACCCGCCTTCCGTCGCTCCCACACTTCGGCGATCTCCGCCTCTGTGAACCTTCTCGACACGCCACACCTCCCAGCGAGACATCACAACTCTCGCCGATGGCGTTGCGTTCACGCCTTGAGGCGGCAGCACATATGCGCTAGCTGCAAGACCATGACAGAGATCCAGCGCGGAAGAGAGCGGTTCTGTTTGCCTATAGGTGCCGATTTGGGCGGGTGGGCGGTGGTGTGGGGGCGTAACTGGGGGCTAGTTGCTCGGTGGTGTTATGACTATCTGCTAAATGGTCCTGACCCTTGTGGGGGCTACCGCCGATAATCCTCGTATCGCCTACGTGTTCGAAAGTGCCGAAACGGAGGCGCAACGATGTGGTGGAAGATGATCACAGGGAGGCAAACCATGCCGGGGATGTCACGGCTGCGGCGCTCATCGATCGTGCTCCTCATTGCTGTCGGCCTCATGGCCGGTGCCGTTGTCGCGTCGGCGACGCCGGGAGACCCCGGAGAAGAACCAGCTGAAGACACGCTGTTCAACTTCGGCTACGACCAAGACAACCACCTTCTTCTGGTTGGCACCTCAGCCACCGATTCCACTTACGATTGCACATTGGAGAACGGCACCCTTACCGCGGAATACGGCGCCACCGCCAACAGCCACATTCCCGTCGACATGCTCCTTGATGAAGACCAGCCAGTCTTGTTCGCCAACCGGGCAGAGGAGGAGGTCGGTTCTGACTTCACTCCCGCCAACGAGCCTGTGGCGTACAAGGGTACGGACGAGGATTGCGGCGTTTCCGCTGGCCTGGTTGGGGGACCCAACGGCCAAATCAACCACGGGCAGTTCATGAAGCTGTTCCACCAGCTTGTCGACAAGCAAGGTATGGGTTGCCTCAACCGGATCATGGCCCAGTCTGACCTGGGTAAGGGAGATCAGCAGGTCCGGACGTCCGATGTCGATGCCGCCTTCGAGCCCGACACGAACGGCCAGGTCGACTTCACCACGGTGGCTGCCGACTGCGACAAGAAAGACAAAG
>CAXMPS010000314.1:0-12675 GCA_964194995.1 uncultured Gammaproteobacteria bacterium
CTGTCCATGCTGGAACAGTCTTTCCAAAGAACGACGAATGAGCTGATCTGATGACTGGCCATTTCGCGTCGTAGTCATATCCAACGACAAAGGTGGTCACTTTGACCACATCGCTTCGTGTCACGTCAGCGGCCTCCAAGGCGATGTCCAGGTTGGAGAAAGCTTGATCGACATGAGCAGCAAAACGTAGGGAGTGGATGTTGCAAAACGGTTGCAACAGCGAGAGGCCGACGGCGTTGGCGGAATCGTCGCCAGTGAGTAGAAGCCGGCACTCCGAAAATGCAGAATTACCAACCGACGGCGACGGATCGCCTGCACCTGACAGCTCAGTTATGTGGCGAACTACATGAAGAGTGATGGAGCCTGGAGGGTGGCCCACACCAACCCGTCTTTCATGCGAGCCTCGGGTGCGGGCGGGAGGCGCTCGTTCTAGTCGGCTGACTTCTCCACGGGTTCGGTGGCGGGCACGTTGAGAATCCACCAGAGGCTGATACCCGAAATGAGCACAAACGGAACCAGTATCAAACCAAAACCCAGAATCAGACTGCGGGGATCGTTGTAGTCCAACCCGAAATCGATAGTCCAGTTAAGAAACCAGCCCAAACCGAACGCGGCGACGGTGGCCGGTATCCACCAGATCGCACGAGGCGACTTCAACCTGAGAACAACCCATTGAGACACGCCCGCTGTTGCGCCGAGGACAAGACCTACCGTCTCTGTGCTCAAACCCCGTTGTGCTAGCTCTTCGGTGGTCCCCACACCCATCAGTGCACCCCCAACACCGAAACCGACCACGGTGGCGACAATCCACCATGCCGCCTTATCTAAGTAGCGGCGGACTAGTAGCCATTGACCAATCCCCAATCCAACCCCGATGACAACCCCAGCTATCGCCTTGTGCGTGGGTTCATCCGACGACAGAAATGGGATGAACAAGACAGCACCGATCAACCCTCCGACACCATTCGCTCCGGCCCATTTGAGAGCGAAGGTCGATACCGAATCTCGCATCAACACCATTCAACTCTTCAGCAACCGAACCGGCTCAGATCCCACGGCCACACCCAACGGATACAACCGCCCATAAGTGCCGTTATGCGCGGAGCGTTGACGGCAGGACTCCTCTGAAGAGGGTGGTGGGATTGCATCTGATATGCCAACATCACGTGGTGCCTGCGAAAGAGCACTTGAGCCTGTGAGCCCCCGGACGCGCAGCAATGGTCATCGCTAAGACCTTCGCGATATTTCTTGTCGCGGTGATCGCCGAACTCGGTGGCGCCTATGCAATCTGGCGCTGGCGGCGCGACGCCGGATCTTCGTGGCTGATCGGAGCCGGGATCGGCGCCCTTTTCCTGTACGCGCTGGTTCAGACGTTCCAGCCAGCAACGTCGTTCAGTCGCCTCTACGCGGCCTATGCCGGGGTTTTCCTCCTTGGAGCCATGACGTGGGGTTGGATCGTCGATGGGGCGCGGCCAGACACTGCCGACCTCGTCGGCGGGGGCATCGTCCTAGTAGGTATCACAGTCATCCTCTGGGGTCGCAACCTCACCCTCTAGACGTCAAGACCTCCACGATTCCGGCGAATCCAGCAGCCACCCATAAGTGCCGTTATGTGCGCCCACTGATATGACTCATTGGGTGGTGTAGGCGCGGCAAGTGGTAAAGAGGTGACGTTCACAGGGACGTTCATCAGCCGACACAGTGGCGGCAAGATCGAAGAACATTGGGCCATCTTCGACGCCCTTGATCTCTTGCAGCAGATAGGGGGTGTCCCTACCCCAGGGCCGGATGGAGGTTGAGTTAGCCGTCCACCCGACGCCAAGCGGGTGAGACCGGCCAAAGCGCCCGTTCATAGCCGGCATTATGTGCGGCCAGTCAGGTTGGGCCCGACGAGCTGTCAGGTTGGCCTTGACGGGGCGGGCCTTGGCAGGAGGTTCAAGCTCGGGGTGTTGCTTTTGCCGCGGCTTCTCTCTTATCCCGAGTCTGGTTTGACCTAACCAGCGATAGACGCGACCATTGAGGCTGTCTCCCCCTTTTGAGAGGTTTTTGCATGGGATCGTTGGTCAAAAAGCGTCGCAAGAAGATGTCGAAGCACAAATACCGGAAGCGTTTGAAAGCCAATCGCCACAAGCGGAAGTAAGCAGATCCTCGTAGAAAAGGACCGGCCAAGGCCGGTCCTTTTCTTTGGTCTATATGGCGGAAGGGTCAAGCAAGTGCCCTCCGATGACTAGAAGAGCGATCCCTCGGCGCAAACGGAACCTTCAGGTGGTGGAACCGTGCCGACGGAGGAATGTTTCGATCTCGTCGACGAGACGGCCGGAATCGTCTGACTCGGCATCCTCCTCCAGACGCGAGACGTATTGCTCGAGTTCGGCGTTGCCTTCGATGGCGGAGTCGACTGTCGATAGAAACTGGCGGCTCGCCGAGGTCAAGTCACCGATATCAAGACTCACTCCGACCAATTCTGAGGCCTTGATCGCAAGTGCCTCTGTAGCGGGTGGGTACTCCTGGTTGGAGAGATAGTGAGGAACTGCGGCCCAAATTGAAAGCACGTCGATCCCGGCATTGCCGAGAGCATGGTTGAGCACCCCGACGATTCCTGTGGGCCCTTCGTACCCCGAGGGCAGCAAGCCATGTATTGCCAGTGTGTCGGGCTTTGTCGCCGAACCTACGAGAGGCACCGGCAGTGTGTGGGCCACCTGCCCGATGAAAGCTCCGAGTGTCACCGCTCTGGCAACCCCTACCGACTTGAGGGCATCGACTAAATCCCTGGTGAAGCCCTTCCATCTGTAATGGGGTTCCTCACCGATCACCAGCACGACGTCCTGATCGTCACCCTTGATTGCATAGATCTCGTTACGGGGCCACGAGAGCGCCCGGATACCAGTCGAGTCCAACTCGATGACCGGACGGCGCACCTGAAAGTCGAAGTGCTCGTCCGGGTCGATGATGGCGAACAGGCTCGCATCGAGCTTTCCAAGAAACTCGGCGGCTGCCTGGCTTGCCGACTCCCCGGCGTCCCCCCATCCCTCAAAGGCGATCAGGGCAACTGGATCTCTGAGGATCGGTTTCTCGAGCCACTCAAGGGAAGACATGTCTTCAACCTACACGCCTCGGTGACGTACTGGTCGGAGCCAGAACGGCGTAAATCGTCGAAGCCTCAGGGCGTTGAGTACCACCGACACAGATGACAGTGCCATGGCGCCGGCGGCGATCATCGGACTCAGAAATCCGAGCGCTGCCAGCGGGATTGCTGCGGTGTTGTACGCAAACGCCCAAAATAGGTTCTGCTTGATAGTTCGGAAAGTGGACTCTGCGAGTTCGATCCCGGCCGGGATGAGTCGGGGGTCGCCGGTGAGAAGGACTACGTCGCCTGCTTCCAGCGCGACGTCGGTTCCGGTGCCGACTGCCATCCCCAGGTCGGCGTAGGTAAGGGCGGGGGCATCATTTATGCCATCGCCGACGAATGCTATTGGTCCATGCTCCCGGGCGGCGCGGACGATGTCTGCCTTTTCCGCTGGTAGGACCTCAGCGTGCACGCTGTCGATACCGATCGATGTTGCGATCTGGTCGGCCGTACGTCTGTTGTCTCCGGTGACCATCGCTGTCCTCAGCCCGCGGCTTTTCAGTCGGGCGACGGCCTCGGCAGCTTCGGGCTTGACCTGATCAGAGACTGCGACAACGCCCTTCACTACTCCATCCCATCCGGCGAGGAACGCCGTCTTCCCCTCGCCTTCGAGCCGGCCCATCGCGGCGCTCAATTCGGGGTCGGGGAGAAAACCACGCATCTCGAGCAGCTGGCGAGTGCCGATTGCCACCGCGTGCTCGTCGACCAGAGCGGTGATTCCCATTCCGGTGTGGGTTTCGAGGTTCTGCGGGCGGGAGTATTCGATGTTCCGTTCGTCGGCCCCGAGCGCAACCGCCTTGCCGAGCGGATGGCCCGAAGCCGCTTCGACGGAGGCGATCAGATGGAGGAACAGATCTTCATCCTCCTCGGTTATCACATCGCTCAAGCTCATCTGCCCTGTGGTAAGGGTGCCTGTCTTGTCGAACAGAACCGTATCGACGTGTCCTGCCTTCTCGAAGACTTCGGCCCGTTTGAAGAGGATCCCGATCTCGGCACCCCGACCGCTCCCGACCATGATGGCTGTAGGTGTGGCAAGGCCGAGTGCGCAGGGGCAGGCGATGATCAGGACAGCAACGCCGGACTGAAGTGCGATACCCATCTCGCTGCCCGTCGCCAGCCAGATAGCGGTTGTCGCGATCGCGATCAGGATTACTACCGGCACGAAGACCGCCGCGATTCCGTCGGCCAGACGTTGAATCGGTGCTTTGGACGCCTGGGCCTCTTCGACCATGCGGACAATCTCGGCGAGCGCAGTATCCGAGCCGACTGCGGTGACACGTATCAACAGTTGACCGCCCTGATTCACGGTGGCCCCGAACACGGGATCGTCCTCGGTTTTGTCGATCGGCACCGACTCTCCTGTGAGCATCGATTCATCGACGCTGGAGAACCCTTCAACTACCTCGCCGTCGGTGGGAATTTTCTCGCCCGGAAGCACCAACAAGAGGTCCCCTCTGCCGATCTGATCGATCGGCATCATCGATGTGTTGCCGTCGACCAGACGGCGGGCTTCCTTCGCACCGAGTGCGACGAGACGGTGCACCGCTTCCGAGGCGCGGCCCTTAGCCCTCGCTTCGAATGCTCTCCCCAGAGTGATCAGCGTGATGATTACGCCGGCAGTTTCGAAGAAGATCGGTTCCCCGGCGAAGAGGGCCCAGATGGAGTAGATGTAGGCGGATAGGGAGCCCAAAGAGATCAGGGTGTCCATGTTGGCGGCACCGGTGCGCGCTTGTTTGAAGGCGACGCGATGGAATTGCCAACCAACCCAGGTGACCACCGGCGTCACCAACAGTCCTTGGAGCACGCGAACCTGCCACACGTCGGTGGCGAACATCGCAAGCAGCATCGCCGGGAGCGTCAAGCCGGCAGCGATCCAGAACCGTTTCCATTGGATCGCCTCGTCATCGTGATAGTGATCGACCATGTCCCTTGGCGGAACTCCGGCCTCGTGAGGGGTCAGCGAGTAGCCGATGCGGGAAACGGCCTCGACGAGTGCTTCTGTCTCAACCGGTTGGGAGAGTTGCACCATGGCCGAGGCTCCGGCCAGGTTGACCGCGGCCGAGTCGACCCCCTCTTGACGTTCGAGAACGCGCTCGATCCGTACGGCGCAGGTGGCGCAGGTCATGCCGTCGACCTCGAAGAGAAGGCTGTCGGCGCGTTGCGCCGTCGACAGCTCAGCCGAAGACTGCGTAGCCCTGCTCCTCGATCGCGTCCTTTATCCGGTCGATCTCGACCTGGCTGTCGTCGTAGTCGACGGTGATAGTCGCGTCGGCAATTGCCACCTCTACCGTTGCGACCCCGCCCAACGAACCGATGGCCCCCTCCAGGCTCATCTTGCAGTGATCGCAGTGAACCTCGGGAACCTGGAGTGAGATTTGGGTCATGTCATTGATTTCCTTCCGCTGGTTGATTCAGGATGTGATGGCGAGCGTCTGACACCGAATGGGATCAGTACACGAAGCCGGATCCATCTGCCGCGCTCGGGTGGAGATCTTGACTATCCGAGCTCTCATGCGACGCAACTCGCCCATTTGGCGATCGATGTCGGCCAGATGAGAGTCGAGTAGCGAGAGTACGTGCCCGCAGGTCGACTCGCCCTGGTCCTTCAGGCTCAGAATCCGCTCGATCTCGTTCAAGGAAAGCCCGGCGGCTTGGGCGTCCTTGACGAACTCGAGACGATCTACTGCCGATCCGTCGTAGTCGCGATAGCCATTGGCCTTCCTCTCGGCGTTGGGGATGACTCCGATTCCCTCGTAGTAGCGGATGGCCTTGGTGGTCAACCCGGTCTGATATGCCAGCTCTCCGATTCTCATGAGACCAGTATAAACCTTCCAGCCGAGTGGAAGGTCAAGAGCATTTCTCCCCCCGGCGAACGCAGTGATTCTCGGGGAGCACCGGCGGAGCCGGGGAGGCGGGTGCTTTGTCCTCCGCGGCCTAGCCCCCAACGTAGAGAGCCCCGGCAATGCCGGGGCTCTCGGTTGTCTGGCAGATGGGACGGGGAGGGGGAGAGGACCTGTCCCGAGCCAGAAGGTCTAGGCGTCCTGCTCGTCCATTATCTTCCCACGAACCCGAGGAAACCGGACCGGGGCATGGGCGTGGCAGTATTCCGCCTTGTTGTATTGGGAGAGGTTGGTGGTGCAGCCATGCTTGGCGCACACCCTTCCCGTCGTAAAGCGCTTCGACGGGCGGTTGACACCCTTGATCGCTGCGCCTCTAACAATGTCAGTCATATTTCTGGCCCTCCTGGTTTATGGGCCGCTTTCCAAGAACGTTTCGGCGTCTCTTCTGATTCCTGAGACGTATTAGTTAGTCAATACGTTCAGCCTAGATAATGCGAGTCGGCCCCTAAATCGTCGTTAAAGCCGTGCTTCAACAATTCGTATGTCAGGGTTGAGACGACGCGAACCGGTTAATCGGTTCCCGTGATCCCTAGTTTAGACAAGAATGCCGAGTTGTCAGGTTCACGGCCGAGGAAATTGAACAGCAGCTCGTCGGCATCGAGGGTTCCGCCTTTTTCCAGCACTTCTCGCCGATAGGACATGCCCACATTGGGGCTGGTGACGCCCTCGTCCTCGAATCGGCTGAACATGTCGTCGCCGAACACCTCCGACCACATGTACCCGTAGTAGGAAGCGTCGTATCCACCCATCAGATGGCCGAATGAGGCCGGGAAGAAGGTCCCCTCGTGGAAAGGCAGCAGTGAGATCTCGTTGGCATTCAGCACGATGGCATCGAGATCCTTCACAGATCCCGGGCCATGCATGTCGGCATCGAGGACGCCGTACTGGATCTGCCGCAGTTGGGTCACGGCAGTGTTGAGACGCCGCGCAGCGACAAGTTGGTCGACCAGTTCGTCCGGGATCGGCTCCCCCGTCTCGTGATGTCGTGCAAACCGTTTCAGTACGTCGGAGCGCCACACCCAGTGCTCCATGATCTGGCTCGGCGCCTCGACGAAGTCGCGCTCGACGCTGGTTCCGGAGAACCGAGTGAGCTCGGTGCGACCCAGATTCTGGTGGAGAACATGCCCGAACTCGTGAAAAAGGGTCTTGAGCTCGCTGTGCTGAAGCAGCGACGGTGCGTCCTTGGTCGGCTGGGTGAAGTTGGCCACCATGGCGCAAACGGGGCTCTGATACGAGCCATCCTCCAAGCGTCGGCCCGGGACCATCGAAAACTCGGCGGCATGCCCGAAGGTCCCGTCTCGCGGGAAGAGGTCGAGATAGAAGTGCGAGAGCAGTTCTCCAGACGCTGCGTCGTGCATGGCGTAAAGGGTGACGTCGGCGTGCCATGCGTTGGCCTCGGAAATCTGGGAAAACGTGATGCCAAAAGCCTCCTGGCATAGCTCAAACATCCCGTCGAGGACTTGGTCGAGTGGCAAATACTTGGCTATCTCGTATTGGTCGATCCCGTACTCGGTCTTGCGTTGCACCGTGTCGTAGTAACGCCAGTCCCACGACTGAAGGCGGTGGTCTCCGGTATCTGCTTCGAGCAGGTCGGCCATTACGTCGATATCGCTCTTCCCCTGAACTGTGAGAGGTGGGA
This sequence comes from uncultured Gammaproteobacteria bacterium, assembly GCA_964194995.1. Taxonomy (GTDB): domain Bacteria; phylum Actinomycetota; class Acidimicrobiia; order Spongiisociales; family ZC4RG35; genus JACZUI01. Next base: position 7,667 of record CAXMPS010000314.1, read on the forward strand.
TGAGTTCCGCGTAGAACTCTGCAACTCGCTCAGGGGTCCTGGCCATTCGCTCTTCAAGGACATGGTGTGCCCACGACGAAAGTCCAAAGATCTCCGCGCTCTCGTTTCTGAGCCTGATGGCCTCCTCGAGCAGCCCGCGGTTGTCTTTCAATGCCCGAGTATTGAACAGGAAACCAACTTGTTCTCGCAGGTCCCGACGGGCGGCGTTCTCCAGGAACGGGACGACGTGGGGATAGGCCATGGTGACCCTGAGCCTGCCCGTTTTCTCGTCGACCTCCAATGAGTCGGCGTAGGCGTCGGGAAGCCCCTCGAGGTCCTCTCGATCAACCAGAAGAGCCGCTTCTGCTGAATCGATGTTCTGCTGAAACTTGATACCAAGCTCGACCAAGCGCTGAGCCTTCTCCTTGAGCGCTGACCGGGATTCCGCGTCCAGCTCGTGACCGGCCCGGCGCAGGTCGCGCAGGGTGAACTCGAGGAACCGCGCTGCCTCACCATCCAGACCGAGGGCTTCCTCCGTTTCCGCGTATCGGGTAACGGCGCGGTATAGATCCCGGTTGAATGCCAGTTCGACTCCAAAAGTCTGGAGCTTCTCCTGGCCCTCGGTGCCGGCGTTGCGCACTTCCTCATCCGAATGGACATACCCCATGAAAGCGAAATTGCCGTTGGCCTGGCCGAGGACGTCGCTGATCTCATCCAGAGGGAGCATCACGTTGGCGTAACTCGGTTCGGTTTCCGCGTCTACAACGCTTTCAAGGATCTTCTCGGCCCGGGTGATCGCGTAATCGATGCCCGATTCGATGGTGCTTGTGCTTATCGACGTGTAATCAAACATGGCCGGGAGACGGTAGCCAGCATCCAACTCCTAGGGTCTCGGATGTGTGGGCGCTAGACCAGAGTCGATCCCATCTCAACCACGGCTCGTTTGGGGCGGTGCCCGTGGAGGTGCTCGAGCGACAGGCAAGCTGGATTCGCCGGATCGAGGCCAACCTGACCAGTTTCATGGTCAACGAACTTCCTCACGGGCTCGATCGTGCTCGAGACGCCACGGCTTCCTTCGTAGGCGCCGATCCGTCCGGCCTCGTATTCGTCCGCAACGCATCGATTGGCGTGGCTTCCGTTCTCCGGAGCATTGAGCCCTCTCTTCGACCGGGTGATCAGATCGTCACCACCGCCCACGATTACAACGCGATCAGACAGATGCTCGTTTTCCTCGGCGATAGGACCGGAGTGGAGATTCGGGTGGCTCGAGTGCCGTTCCCGCTCGAGAGTCCGGAGCAGGTCACACAGGCCGTTCTTGCAGAAGTGAACGAAAGAACTCGCCTGATGGTCCTCGACCACATCACTTCGCCAACCGGGTTGGTTTTCCCGATTGACGACGTGATTTCAGCCCTGGAACCCGAGATTCCGGTCTTGGTCGATGGGGCGCATGGGCCCGGTCAAGTCGCTCTCGATCTCGAGGGTCTCGGAGCTTCCTGGTACACGGGAAATCTTCACAAGTGGGTCTGTGCTCCGAAGGGGGCGGGTTTTCTTCACACCCGACAGGACCGCCGCGCCATGACAGTCCCAACGGTGATCTCACACGGCTGGAATGCCGTGGTTCCGGAGGGCTCGTCCCGCTACCGGATGCTCTTTGACTGGGTCGGTACAGATGACTTCAGTCCCTGGCTGGTTGTGCCCGATGCTCTCGAAGCTGTGGCAGCGGCCGAGCCAGGTGGCTGGCCCGCAGTGATGAAGCGAAACCACGAGCTGGCACTTCAAGCGCGGTCGGTGTTGTCCGAGATTCTTCAGATGGCGCCTTCCGCGCCGGATGAGATGGTGGGCTCGATGGTCGCGATTCCCCTTACAGACGCCTCTGGCAGCGACCCCGGTGGTGACCTATCTCCGTTGATGGGAACGCTCGACGATGAGGGCTTTGAGGTGATCGTCATGAACTGGCCGAAGTGGCCGTCTCAGCTACTTCGTGTGTCGGCTCACCTGTACAACTCGCTCGATGAATACGAGAAACTGGGTAGGACCCTGGTTCGCCTACGCGGGTAGAAGTTGCGCTTCCTCCCCACTCGATCGGAGCGTCACACGCAAGGAAGAGCCCCCTCCTCGCCTTCGCCGGTACTTCCCCCAAGACTCAGTTCGTTCGCCGGGGGGAGAAACAGGGGAACTGTCCTAAATGGGAGGAGCGAACATCGCCTCGGCTTGTGACCGGCTGAGGGCCTCTTTCGGGTTGATCCCGTGACGGTTGACGGCTGCTTCGATGCCAACCATCGGATCGGGGGTTTCCACCGGGCTATCGCTCCCACCGAGCAAATTGACGCCGGCTTGGGCCAGCGACCGGAACGGATAGACCTGGCCCATGCGCCGCTCTCCCAGCCGCTTTACCAGCCAGCTCTCCTCGGAAGCCAGGAAGGCCGGTTGCACCGATGCCGTGACTCCCAGCCTCGCCATCCGTTCGATGGCTTCTTCGGTGAGGATCGAGGCATGCTCAATCCTCAACCACGCGGGGTCGGCTCCTCCACCAATCAACTCCTCATGGATGTCGAGCACTAGGTCATTGGCACGATCGCCGATTGCATGCAGAGCGACACCACCGTCAAGCTTCATCGAAGCAACCGCCATTTGGATGGCGTGGCCGCGCTCCAGGCGCACAATCCCCGACTCTGCGGGCTTGTCTGTATACGGCTCGTACATAGCGGCCGTATGACCGCCGAAACTGCCGTCCGACCAATCCTTCCATCCGCCAAAAGTGATACGGCCACCGGAATTTCGTATCCGCTCGGCGGCCCTCGTCAGATCTTCCGGGTTGTCGGTCGCGACATACAACAGAACGTCGATCGGCAGCTCCATCGCAAGCCGGCACAAGGTCTCCAGCTCGTCTCCCACGCCGCACCAGAGAGGATCGCTGGCGGCCACGATTCCGGTGACCGAACCGAGGCCCATGTCGATCAGGCCTGACAGGGCGGAGAGAACCTCATCGTCGGTGGGCGGCTCGACAAGGGGGCCCAATGGCTGGCTGACGAGAGACACGGCTGTCTCCCGCAGGATTCCGTTGGGTCGGCCCGACGCGTCTCTGTCGAGACTCCCACCTTGAGGATCGGGCGTGTCATTGTCGAGCCCGGCGAGGTCGATCGCTGCACTGTTAGCCACGGCAATGTGACCGCAATATCGGTACAAGAGGACGGGGCGATCGGATACGACGTCGTCGATGTCGCGTCGGGTTGGCAGGCGTCCTTCGGAGAGACCCTCATCGTTGAGACGCTGTCCCACGAAGGGTCCGGGCGTGTTCTTGGCGTAGTCGGCAACCAGCCCGAGCAGTCCGTCGAGATCGGGAGCATCCATCAACTCCAGGCCATTCACCAGCCGCGCGTATCCAAGGGGATGGAAGTGATGATCGTGGTACATCAGAGGAGGTGGTTTGGCATGTTTTGCCCGACAATCGATCGGAGATCCTCATGGACTTTGCCGTTGCTGGCCACGATGGCGGGTGTCTCCAAGCGATTGATCTCGCCGGTGTGATCCGTCACGGTGCCGCCTGCCTCGGTGACCAGCAGGGTACCGGCGGCCAGATCCCATGGCTTCACGCCCTGACTCCCACCATGCTCCCAGTAGGCATCAAAACGACCACATGCCACCCAGGCGAGATCGAGAGCAGCCGCACCGAAGCGTCTCATGCCCCGAGTACGAACCATCACCGCCTCCACCACCTTCAGATATGCGTCGGCATGCTTGCGGCGGTCGTACGGAAAGCCAGTGACAACCAGCGAATCCTCCAGCGAGTCGGTGTCGGAAACACGGATCGGCTTGCCGTTGACAGAAGCGCCCTCCCCGGCGACGGCGACGAACTCCTCGTTTCGTGACACATCATTGACGACGCCGACCAGTGGAACACCGTTTTCCCAGAGCGCCACCGACACGGCGACGTGAGGGATGCGGTGAACGAAGTTCACGGTGCCGTCGAGCGGGTCGATGATCCACACCCGACCCTTGTTCCAGGCCGGCCCGCCGCCTTCCTCGCCGAGGATGTGGTCGTCGGGGAAGTGAGCGGAGATGACTCGCCTGATGCCAACCTCGGCGGCTCGGTCTATCTCCGTGACCGGGTCCACCGCGCCTTTCATCTCAGTCTCGAGCGGAGCATGGAATCCGGCGTCCACCAGTTCAGAGCCGGCTCTCGCCGCTCTAACCGCAACCCAAACATCACCATCCCACATCCCAGAACGGTACCTCAGGCAGGTCGCGCCACATCTGGCGCCGCATGCGCGTAATGAGGTAACGGTTCCTACCCTCCCCACGGTGATCGGGGTGATCCTTGTCGTTGCGGGAGCTGCTGTCTCAGTGCTGGCGTTTCCCCCGTTCGGACCCGGCTGGCTCATCGTGGCCGGCGTCGCCCTCTTTCTCGCCGGCCTGAGAAAGGCCGCGAGTCGGAATGAGGGTTTGATGTTGGGCGCCATCTACGGTTTCAGCTTCTTCGCCGGCTTGATGTGGTGGATATCCGAACTCGGCTTGGTTGCGATGATTCCGTTGGTCCTCCTCCAGGGTGGGTTCTTTGCCGTCTACGGATGGTGGCTTTCCCGCTACAACGACCGCTCGCCGATGATGTGGTATCTACTCGCTGTCGGCGGTTGGGGAGTGATGGAGCTATTCAGATATCACTTTCCCTTCAACGGTCTCGAATGGGGTGCGGCGGGTTATGCGTTGTCGGACAGCGCCGTGACACGTCTGCCTGCGGTATCAATTGGCACATCCGGCCTGACGATCCTCGTGGTCGGCCTCGCAGGCTTGGTCGCCTTGCTGGCGACCCGCCAGTTCAGCTGGTGGTTACTCATCCCTGTCCCGGCATTGCTTCTCGTGGCCCTGTCTGTTTGGTGGTTATCGCACCCAGAGGACATCCCCACGAGTTCTGATCCGGTCTACATAGTCCAGGGTTCGACCCCCTGCCCTTTTGAACATTGCCCACCCGATGAGCGTTTGCGCACATTTGAACAGCACCTCGAGCTGACCCAAACCATTGAAGGCGATGC
>CAXMPS010000315.1:0-1098 GCA_964194995.1 uncultured Gammaproteobacteria bacterium
AGCCAGGGTCCACCCGGCGTGACGACGTCGAACGATCTCTTGTCGGGCCCACACCGTGAGTCGAGCGTTACGGTGCATGACGAGCCTCCTCGTGGCTGGCGGTCGTTTCCCAACCACCACCATGCCACCAGGAGGCTCAACACTCGACACCGTCAACAACGTGGGTGATCAATACAGCTAGCCGCGGTGGTTAGTGCCTACGAGCTATGCCAATCTGACCCCCCCCGCCTGGGCGCGGGCGCCTATCGTTGAAAGAGTGGACGGGCATTGAACGGAGGAGTAGCGCAGTCCGCCTCTGGAATCGTAGGCTCATGGAAAGATCGTGGGGAAGGTGGGAGATTATGGGTAGGTCTTTATTGGTCGGAGCACTCTCTGTGGTGGTGCTCATTGTGATGGCGGTCCCGGTCGCGGCGAAGGTCGACCGCGAAGTATTCGTTTCGGACATCCCCGTCAACATGACGGTCACGCTGTGTAGCGGCGGCGAGGACGTCCATATCACTGGTACCGAGCACTCGGAGTACAACGTGTTCGTGACCAAGAGCGGCGGTGAGCACATCAACTGGAAGAGCTCCTGGGACGTGACCGCGGTCGGTGTGGTAAGTGGGGACGAATACAAGGTGTCCTATAGCTTGCACCAGGTCGCCAACGGCAAGGCACCGACCGCACCTCCGACCAGCCAGGTTCTCACCCATCGCGTGACGATGCGCGTGGGTACCGGACCCGAGGCTCTCGTTACCACTTCGCACACCACTCGCATACTCAACTTTGATGCGACTGAGGCGAAGGTGGTGAAGGTCACTATGACGAGTAGCTGCTGACCTCAGACGCTCCTACGACGGCATCGGATCGAACGCTTCTCGCTCTTCCAACGGCCACTCGTGCAAGCTATGCCATGAGGAGGCAGCGATGTTCCAAGCTCCCGGCAAAGGGGTCGATAGCGCATATCGGCTGCCGCCTCCTGCGCTCGGGTGACGGGCCGCCCATATTGCTGGATATGGGCGGCTCCCAAGGGAAGAGTCCTCGCCCTGTGACCTCAGGGCGCATCGTGCAAATGGCGCCGGTAACTCATTGACCGAGCCATGAGCGGAGAGTACGCTC
>CAXMPS010000316.1:0-21228 GCA_964194995.1 uncultured Gammaproteobacteria bacterium
CTATGCCTGCGTCCTCGGCCTTGCGACCAACGCCCAGCCCTCGCCGACTTCATCAACGGAACAGCCGGACAGGACACTAGAACGACGTGGAAGATCAGTCGAGCGGCGCAAAAAGGTCGACGACCGTGCCGTCAGGGTCGAGGACAGAGGCGTATCGCTGGCCCCAGAATGCGTCGAACGGCGCGAGATGAGAGGAATGTCCGGCCGCAACGACTGCCGCGTGGGTCCGATCCACTTCCTGAGCGTTCTCGCATGCGAAAGCTAGACCCACCCGACCACGTCCTCCAGGCGCGGTCCAGGTGTCATCGAAGCTGGTCATGATCTCTTCGGTGTCGAACATCACACGAACACCTCCGGGAGGAGACGCCTCGACATGTCCCTCCGCAGCGGCGCCGTCGGCGAACTCCAGCCCAAGCAGGCGGTAGAAAGCCAGGGTCTGTGCCATGTCACTGACCGCGATACCAATAGCGTCGAATCTGGGTTTCATGGGGTCGATAATGCCAGCTCGTCAAGCCACGACAACCGTCTTGGCGTTGAGGAACTCCTTCATCCCCATGTCGGACAGCTCACGCCCGTAGCCGGACATCTTGATTCCACCGAAGGGGAGTCTCGGGTCGGAGGCGACGAATGCGTTGACAAAACAGGCGCCTGCTTCCAGCCGATCCCGGGCTATCCGCTCTCCAAGCTCGAGGTCTGAGGTGAAGATGGCGGCACCGAGCCCGAACTCGGTGTCGTTGGCGATGTTCACCGCGTCCTCCAAGTCGGCCGCCTCAATCACCGCGGCCACCGGCCCAAAAGTCTCTTCCCGGTAGACCGGCATCCCGTCTTGGACCTTCGCTAGGAGGGTTGGCGGATAGAACGCGCCGGGACCGTCGGGTACCGCGCCACCGAGGATTAGGCGGGCCCCGGCGGCGACGCTCGCCTCCACCTGAGCGTGAAGCTCGTCACGCAGGTCGACCCTCGCCATCGGTCCCATGGTGGTGGCCTCGTCGAGAGGGTCGCCCACCACCGTGTCGGAAAAAGCGCGGGCCAGCAAAGAGGTGAACTCTTCGACGACGGGTGCCTCGACGATGAATCTCTTGGCCGCGATGCACGACTGCCCTCCGTTTATGAGACGTGATGCAGCGCATGTTTCTGCGGCCACTGCAAGATCGGCGTCGGCGAGCACGATGTATGGGTCTGAGCCACCAAGTTCGAGCACCATTTTCTTGAGAAGGCTCCCCGCCTTGGCAGCAACTGCTCGTCCAGCCGGATCCGAACCGGTCAGCGTCGCTGCGACGACGCCGGGATGTTGCAAGATCTCGTCGACTCGAGACGACGGCACGACCAGCGTCCTGAACAACCCGTCAGGGAATCCGGCTTCGGTGACTATCCGGTCGATGGCGAGTGCGCACCCTGTGACATTCGAAGCATGCTTGAGAAGGCCTCCGTTGCCGGCCATCAATGCCGGTGCCACGAATCGGAAAACCTGCCAGAGGGGAAAGTTCCATGGCATGACGGCCAGCACCACGCCCAGCGGTCGATATGAGACATAGCTGGAGGAGCGACCCGCCTCGATCTGCTCGTCGGCCAGGATCTGTTCGGCTTTCTCGGCGTAATGGCGACAGACCCAGGCACATTTGTCGACCTCGGCGCGCCCTTGAGAGAGAGGCTTTCCCATCTCCGCGGCCATGAGCTCGGCCAAGTCCTTTCGAGCCTCCTCGAGAAGATCGGCGGCTTTCATCATCGGGATAGCGCGTTCAACGATCGGGGTCTGGGCCCACTCTCGCTGCAGTGCCACCGCAGTCTCTATTTGAGCAGCCACCTCGTCAGGAGTTGTCTCGGCATACTCGGCGACGAGACGGCCGTCGGTAGGGCTGATGGACTGGATCATTGGTTGGACATCCTCTCCGGAGAACGGTGCTTGCCGCCTCACAACTGTACGTGCCGACGGCTTACCTCAGGTACGTGGCGCCATATGTGGCGCTATTCGCACCTAGAAGTCGGCCGACCTGCGTCTGCCGGGCTCGTCTAAGAACACGGGACGGTCGCTTGGTGAATCCTGGATGCTGACGTCTACCGTTCCCGTTCATGTCAGAACGAACCCGGCTGCGCCGCCTGCCCGAGAAGGGCTCCCATGATCGCGCCGTAATCAACGAGATCCTCGACGAGGCATTGATCTGCCACTTTGGGTTTGTCCGGGACGGTTACCCGGTGGTGTTGCCAACAATTCATGCTCGGATGGGCGATACCGTATACATCCACGGGTCGAAGGCCGCGGGCAATCTTCGCACTATGAAGGAAGAGGTCGAGGCTTGCCTGACCGTGACCATCGTCGATGGGATCGTGGCCGCCAGATCGTTATTCGAGCACTCGATGCACTACCGGTCGGTTGTGCTTTTCGGGAGGGGCCGGCTCGTCGATGACCCGGATGAGCGAATGGCTGCTTTCCGGGCCATTACCGAGCACCTCATTCCGGGGCGGTGGGATGACGCACGCCAACCGTCCCCTGCCGAGGATCGGCAGACGACGATCATCGCAATCAAGATCGATGAGGCTTCGGCCAAGGTGAGCGATGGCTGGCCAGATGATCCCGACGAGGATCTCGACTTAGGGGTGTGGGCTGGCGTGATCCCGATCACTGTCGCTTACGGTCGGCCGATACCTGACCCTCGTTTGGACAGCGCAATTGGGGTGCCCGATTACATAACGAAACTGGTCGAGCCGACCTGACAGAACCTTGCGGATCTTGGTTTCTACTCCAAACCAAGTTGATAGACCTTATTGGCGGTACGCCAGGCGATCCATTCCAACTCTTCGGCACTGAGCTTGGCTCCATTGAGCTCGCGAAACCCATGTTCATAGGCATAGTTCAGTGATATGGCGCTCAAGTCGACACCAAACATGATTCTCTCGGGGCCAATACGATGCAGCGCCTCCCGTACGTGCTCGGAAGGTGATTCCGTCATGTCGAAGTAAACGTTGGCGTTTCGCATAGCAACAACTGTGCAGGTATCGAAGCATGCACGGAATCCTCTGCCCATCTTGGTGAGAACGATCGGCACATCAGGAAAATTGCCGGCGATCTCATCTACCCAGACCGGGTTGTAGATGTAGTGGAGCCCGCCTTGCCATCCCGACCATCCGGTTGGAAATTGGATTGGGAAATTGCCGGGTCGCAAGGCCTCCATGATCGGATTCATATCCCGCGCGATTTCGACCGGATCGATTGCCGCTGTGACCGCACCACCGGGGATGATTTCACCCACACCTTTCATGCCCAGCTCAGGAAACAAAGACTCGATATCCTCCGCAATGCGTAGAGCGTTCTTGGAAAAAACCTCTTTGTCGGCTTCTTTCGTCAGATCACCTGAGCCGACAGCGCCCATTAGAAATTCGGGGCGGTAAATAGGGAATAATCGTCCGTCGTGTCGCCGTGCCATGTCTGCGAGTCGCTTGTTCGACGCATCGTTTCCCGGCGTCATTTGGATGATCGCATGGGTCACGCCGTTTTCGTCCATTTTCTTGACGAGCACGTCAGAGTTGTCGATTTGCTTCTCAGACACCACTTTGGCGAAATGCTGCGGGTCCTTGCTACGCAGGAGCGCATAATCCTTGGGGCTGTGGATCTCTTCCGCCATCGCTTCAGCACCGGGAGGAGCGCCAGCGTGAACATGAACATCAACGAGAAAATGCGTATCAGGCCTGGACGTTCCATCACTCATATCACACCTCCAACGGCACGCTAGTCGTCCAGCGCCTCAGCCCTCGACGTGGGCTCACAGGGGCCACCCTCATTGCCTTTTCGCGACTACTCAGTCTGCGAACGTGTCAAACCTCGAGATGCAGCCTCGTGTTCTTGCGTCGGTTGGCCACTCACAGAGGACTCGGGTTAGATTCGGGCAATGTCAAACTCCAAAGATGCTGGGCTTCTCGCTTCCACAAATCGTGTTGAACTGGTTGCCACGATCATCATGGCGCTCGCCGCCATCTTCACTGCATGGTCCGCGTTTCAGAGTGCCAAGTGGTCGGGCGAACAGGCGACAGATTTCAGCAGGGCCGGTGCGGCACGTACCGAGTCCACGAGGTTCGACACCAGGGCGGGTCAGGAGACCGGTGTGGATGTGGCCATTTTCACTAACTGGCTCGGCGCTCTCAACGCCGACGTCAACGCCGGTCTGATCGAATTCGACAACACTCAGGTCTATCAGCCCACCGCAGGGACCCTCTCTGGCTTCCTGTTCGAGCGGGTTCGTCCTGAGTTCAGACCTGCCTTCGATGAGTGGCTCGTTCTTTTCGCCGCCGATCGGACCACTGCGCCTCCTACCCCGTTTGCGATGCAGGAGTATGTCTTGGCAAACGCTGTGGAAGCGGATCGATTACAGACCGAGGCTGACCAGTTCGCAGCCGATGCGGGCAAAGCCAACCAGATCTCCGACGACTACGTGCTCACTGTCGTGGCATTCGCTCTCGTACTGTTCTTCGCCGGGGTAAGTTCAAAGCTGGCTACCCGCGCCAGTCAGTATCTGGCGATCGGCTTAGGAGCGACCCTCTTCGTTGGCGCAACCGTGGTCCTATTCATCCTCCCCAAGATCAGTCCCTTCTGACCTCCTTGACCACATCGGCTGGTAGATCGGTGTAAGTTCGTCTCGTTTAGAACACCAATGAAAGGGTAAGAAGTGAGTTTTTGGGAAAGTCTGTTGGATCGGCTGGTGACATTCGGGGAGACCTTTATCGAGTGGGCCATCTTGGTTCTGATCGCCCTGGTTGTCCTCGTCATCGGACGTTGGATCGTCCGTCTCGTCAGTAAATTGTTCGCCGGATTCCTGGACGCCAACATTCTCGAAGGCATGTGGAAGCGATCTGGAGTGTCCAAGGCGCTCGCTGATGGCGACCAGACTCCGGGGTCGATCGCCTACACGATCATCTACGCCTACCTGATGGTTGTGCTTCTACTGATAGTCGCAGGCATTCTCAACCTTCCGGCGATGCAGGCTCTCCTCATCCGATTGCTGGCATGGATTCCTTTGCTTCTGTTGGCGGCAGTCATAGTTGTTGTCTTCGCCGCGGCGGGGAGTTGGGCAGCCGGACTGGTGAAGCCATTCGCTGAAGACAAGAACGTCGGGTGGCTCACCTGGGTTGTTCATGTCGGCGTGATCGTTTTCGGTCTCCTCTTCGCCATGGAGGTTGTCAACGTCAGCTTCGCCGGGGAGATCATCACGATCATCATTGGCTCCACGACTCTCGGCCTTGCGATCGCGTTCGGAGTCGGCGGCATCGACGCCGCGAAGAAGTGGTGGGCCAAATACGGGAGCCCCTCAGATTCAGGGTCGGATCGCGGTCCGAGCAACTACTGACAAATGGGAGTGGGCCGGTGGTGGTGTCCACGCATCACCACCGGGATGCTCTAGATGAGGAGCGCTTCGGAAGCACCATCCAACGCGCTCAGGATGGTCATAAGTGGTGGTCGCATAGGAAAACTCCGCATCGCAATGGCGCTCCAATAGGCGTCTAGCAAGAACCCGACTCCGCGCCCACAAGACTCGCAGCAATCATCTGCGGGTGATCAGCCGCGCTGGATCATCCTTGGTCAAATCTGACTTCTAGCTGGACTCCGCGACGTCTCCTTCCGAGACTTCTTCATCTGGTATGCCTAATTCCTGCATCGCCTCTTGAAGGTCAGCGTCTTCCAACTCCTCGGGCGGTATCCCGGTGTGTTCCTCGATGTCCTTTGCGTTTTTGGCTGACATCTTCTTGGTGCCGATGGCGACCATCCCGCCTACGAGTATGACTCGTCTCCGCCGCTGCCTTCTTCTCCGTCTGCGGCGGCCTCCTCGCCCTGCGGGGCCGGGTCCTCGTCTCCGTCCAACCATCGGTCATCCTCCTGTGCGGCTAGTTCGCGGTCAGAAGGCTAATACCAGGGACTGGCCCTGGTAGCAGACCGAATCTCGCCGCTTGTCTGATTGGCCGTGGCGAGCCTCGGCTCCCCATTGTGGCCGTGTTGGTCGGGAATTGGGTGCACGACGAAGCGCGCGGCCGCTCGAAAAGGTTGATTTCGAGCCGCCGTTCGGTTGGTGTTTACTTGCTGGATCTCGATCGAAGACTCGTCAGACGGATTCGCACCGGTCAGGACGGCTGCACACACACTGCTGAATGCGGCTCGTGCCTGGTCTGCGGATCGAGCGGTGCGCCTTGGGGCCGGTATCGCCTACTACAGCCTCTTTGCCTTGATACCCGTTTTGTTCCTCGCAGTTTCTCTCGCCGGGTTCTTCTTTGGACAAGATGTGGCGGGAGGTGCGATTGAGGACGCTATTTCGGATGCGATTAGCCCCGAGATCGCGGAGGTTGTAGTGATGGCTATCGACGACGTGCAGGGGTACAACGCGGATTCCTTGCTTCCCCTGTTCAGCATCGGTGTCCTCGTGTTCAGTGCCTCCTTGCTCTTTGTCGCATGGAAGGATGTGGTCGCCATAATCTGGGAAGTGCCACGGGAATCGGGGGTTCGAGCAAAACTTCGGCGCAGACTATTTGCTCTCGCGGCAGTGCTCGGCTCGGGGATTCTTCTGACGCTGGTGATATTCGCCGAAACCCTGGTGGGAAGTCTCGGTAACCTCCTGGCCACCGGCGCCCTCGATGTTCTCTTGAGAATCACGAGCTCCGTGGTTCCGGCACTCCTTGGAGCCCTATTTCTGGCAATCCTCTTCAAGTACACGCTCGACTTTCAGATTGCCTGGCGATCAGTGTGGCTGGCTGCAGCGGTGACCATCGTCATGCTTTCGATCGGGGCATGGGGTTACGGCATCTATCTCGATGAAGTGGGTTTCAAGAGCGCCTCTGGAGTGGCTGGAACGCTCCTGCTCGGATTGGCGCTGGTCTATTACTCGGCTCAGATACTGCTTTTCGGGGTAGAGGTGACCAAGGAAGCGCACGCGAGATCAGAAGGCACCGGCAAGAAAAGGGCCACTCGCTGAACCACTTCGTAGCCTCATGGGCTATTGGCTTTCTCAGCACTCGACACGCTGCCTTCACCCGCTTGGTAGGGCTTGATGACTGTGGTCCAGGCCGATTGGTAGCCCGCCGAGATCAGATGTAGCCCTTGTCTTCCAGCCATCGCATGGAGAAGAACCCGGCCGCCGCCGGGATGTAGAACGTGGCAACGCGATATACAACAGCCGCCGCAAAAGCAGTCGTCTCATCGACACCGAAGAGGATCAGGAAGGCGGTGAGCACTGCCTCGGAGACTCCGACACCTCCTGGAATGGGCACGAGCCCGCCCAGCAGACCCGCGGCCACCGTCGCGGTGAGCACGGCCCAGATTCCCAAGGAGACATCGAGGCTCAACAGGATCATCCACATGCTGATCGCAAGGACGAATCTCGACGCAAAGTTGCTGGCCAGCAGTGCCAGGGTGCGTTTGGGGTCTTTGAGAACACCGGCAAGGGCCCCGAAGGCTTCGCCAACAACCGGCATGATCCAATCCTGAAGCTTCTGCACCCGACGGACTAGCAGAACAGCGACCACGACCACCACAATGATGATGAGAAGGATCACACCCCATTCGGGCTCTCCCGTGGTCAACCCAAAGCTCACGCCGCCGAATGCAAAGGCCGTCAAAAGGATTACGACTTCGACAGCGAGACCGGAGATGGTGTCGATTGATCCCTGGACTAGGGATGCAGTGAAGGAAATTCCGTACTTTCTGAGGAAGGCAGCGGTCATACCGACTCGACCTGCTGCGCTTGGGACTGCCAGACCGATGAATCTCACTGCGGACTGCATCACCAACACCGGACGCAAGGGAATCGGATACCCGACCGCCGCGAGCATTCCTGTTGCATCCGGGAAGTAGACAAGCTGACCTACAAAGAAGGCCAAAACGATCCATGCCCACTGAGCGTTTTGCACCTCGTCCCAAACGGCGACAAAGTCGATGTCCGAAAAGGCGGAGATCAAGAAAGAGATCGCAAACAGGGTGAGCCCGGTCATCACCAGGTTCTTTCCTTGCACCCTGCGGATTTGGATCGGCTCAGCGACCTCGACCCCTGTCACACGGGCGACCTCATCGCCGATCTCCTTGATCAGATCCTTGGGCTTCTCACTTCTTCGTTTCGCCTTGGAACTGACAGCCGGAACCTGGATATAGGGAAGGACGTCGGACAGGACGTCATCGCCGAGGCCGGTGTGCGCTGTAGCCACCGTGCGTTCAACACCAAACACCTGCGACAGGGAGAAGAGCAACTCCACCACGTCGATGGTTCGAAGCGACTCGGGTGCGGCAAGGGATCCAGATCCAAAGTCCCCGATCTGGTGGCCGTCTTCTCCGAGCGCTATAGCGGCGGCGTTGAGGCCCCCATGTGAGATCGACGCTCGATGTAGAGCGTCGACGGAAGTCCAAATCGAAATCAGATCGTCGTCTTCGACCAGTCCCGATTCGACCTCCGATAGCCGAGAGCCACTCCAGTCAACCGCAAGAATCGCAACATCATCGCCGCCGAGGCCCGCCGCGAGAATACGCGTCGTTGAGGCTGCTGTCCGCTCTGCCATCATCGTCACCAAGGCTTCGTGTTCGACGCTTTGCATCCGCGTAAGCATGAGTGTCGGTTCGGTGTCTCGATACCAGAGGTAGCGCCAGGTGCGGGCGAACAATTGAGAGTCGGTGGCATCACGGCCGTAGGCCTTGATCTCTATCCGACCGTGATCATCACTGTCGCCAATCAACCGGCGTACGCCCCACGATTGATCGTCATCGAGGCGCACGTTGGTGACCGCGACACCGAGCCCGATTAGACCGTCTTGGATCGAGGCGACGTCTGGATAGCCGCGTGGTGAGCCGAACACCAACAGCACACTGCTGGCGCCCGCCACACCAAGGGCAATCGCGCCTATGGCGCTGCTTGGGAGACCAAATCCCAACCCGAAGCCGGTGAAGGCCACCAGAATTATTACCAGCCATCCGAAACGACGCATCGGCCTCGTTAGATGCGGTGCCACAGCGAGCAACACTGCTGTTGTCGTGACTACACGGAAAATAGGAAACTGTGCAACCACCTCAGCCAGTCCCAGCTCAGGAATGACGAGCGGCCAGGCTCCACTGATCAAGCGAACAAAAATCGTGGCTAGCAGCGAAGTGGCGACGACCGCCAACACCATGTCCCGAACGGCGTCCAGCCGTTGCTTCCACTGAACCAGAACCGCAACGAACAGTGCAATGGCGTAAACAAACCCCAACCCGTAAACGGCGGAGAGAGTCCCGGTCAGCCATCCAGGAATAGCCGACACCAGATCGGACATCGTCTGTTCAGGGTCCACCACCTGATTGAACGACCGCCAACTCAGTAGAAGTATCAGCAGCGAGAGAACCAGACCCGTCGCATCAGTCGAGCGACGAACCCGAGGCTGCTCAGTAGTTGCGATCAGGTAGCGACTACGCGACACCTTGAGAGCCTAAACACGCGGGTCGAGATTCGGAGTCGTCCAAGGTCCGATCCACCTGCGAAAGGAATCGATCTGAACCGTGTCGAGGCATCGGACGGTGTCTGGGCTTTAAGTCGACCGCTGGATGCGCTTCCTGCTGCGTTGTTCCAATCTGGCATTCAGGTAGGTCGTAATGATCCCAATCCCGATCAAGATATACCCCACCGTGAACAGTTTCGAGGGATCGGTTGACGGGGCGAGGTCTCCGAATCCGACCGTGGTGACGGCGACAACACTGAAATAGATCGAGTCGACCCATGTCCAACCCTCGAGGAAGTGGTAGCCAACCGTGCCGGTTCCCAGCAAGAGGAGCGCTGAGACTGTCAGGATCTTGTAGACATGCTCATCCCACGTGCTCGGTGGAGATGTTCCTTGCTGGTCCGACATACGTTCCTCGCTTTCTGACCTTGTAGAGCGAACTCCGCCCAAGACGGAGAATAATGTTGCGATGTTCGTTGTCGGCGAGAGCCTTCCAAGCCTCACTTAGGCAGCAGGCTGGGGCGGTGAAATCCTGTCCCATAGGTCCGTCGGCCGAGCAAGACGGCCCGGTATTGTCGCGATCGCCAAGATCCACGGAGACAAGAGGACATGTCAACAAGCGCCGCACCTGACCGGCCCGGAGTCATCACACTGATTGGGATCATCGTCTGGGTTCAGGCGATGATCGCGGGCGTCGTCAGCATCGCCAGTTTCGTCTTTCGCAACGATTCGGATTTTCAGGCTCGGGTGGGACAAACCTCCGACGAATTGCTCACCACAGCCGTTTTGGAGGGGATCCTGGCGGTTGTGCTCGTCTTGGTTGCTCTCGGGTTGATGAGGGGTTTTGCCGGGGTCCGGACGTTGGTGGCGACGGTGATGGTGATCCGGATCGGTTTCGGGATATTGACGATGATCAGCCAAACCGGAGGGTATGTGGCCAGCGCCGCGGTGAATGTGGCGGTATCTTTCTTTGTGTTGTGGGCGCTCTATGACCACAAGGACGCCAACGCCTACTTCGGTATCTGACAAGCCACACCGAACGGCTCACGAACGCCTGCCCCGAGGTTGGGCGAACTGGCTCAACACGCCACATTGCCCGTTTCTCAGTTCGGGCGTCTGAGGCCCTCCTTTAGGAGACGGCGCTCAGAGCGATCAGAGCATCGCTGAGAGTGCTACGAGCCTCTGCCAGAGTTGATGAAGCCAGGCGTTCGCGGTCGGCAGCCTGGGCAAGCTCATGCTGATCGTCCGCGGCCACGCCGCGAGTATTGAATCTCGCCTCGGCTCGTCTGTCCACGGCCGTCCTGGCCGCACTGAGTGCGTCGACCGTCTGTCTGACGGTGGCGGCCGTGGTTTGATCCGGTGCGGCTGCCTCTGCCCGATAGAGCTCGTCGGTCGCGCTGTTCATTCGTGAGTCGATCTGAGCCCAGCTATCTGCCATTGCTGTGCCAGCCGAATCTTCGGGTGCGGTCCGATCGTCAAACAGGGCGTTCCCCCGCCACAACGCGAGTTCGTCCGTGAGGGCATCGAACAGCCACCGTGCCTCGCTGTATCCGTCGCGCACATAGTCGGCATATGTCTTGGCTTCCGCGGCAGTTGGGGTAGTAGCCGGAGCAGGGGCTTGCTTCCTCGATCGGCCCATGAGCCAACCGATCACGAGGAAGAGAAGGAGGATTCCCAGCCCGATGAAGAGAGCTTCTTGGCTGATGCCTTCGCCCTCCCCCTCGCCCTCTCCCTCGGCTGGAGCTTCGGTTACGGGCGGCGCTGCAGTGGTCACGGGCGCTTCTGTGGCCGGCGGTGCCTCAGTCGTGTCCGGAGCCTCGACGGTTGTGCCCGGCTCTCCGGGCGCCGTAGTTCCTCCTGGAAGCTCACCGGAATCACAGGCGCCGAGGATCATGGCGAAGAGAGCAATGAGAATGAAGGTTCTGAGGGACCGACGGTGAGACATGGGGTTTCCTTGATACTGGGGTCTTGGCAAAACGTGTCAGCAAGTTACACGGCCCCAGGCGCTGGTGAGAAATGGACATCTCAATCGACCGCATCACCGAGGGGCAGAATCAGCTGCTCGGTCGAGCCGACGACGTCATCGATTCGAGACCGTTGGAGCGATCACACTTCGATTGAATACAGCCGAACGGCTTCGTCGATGTGCTTCAGTTCGGTGGGTCCGAGATCGGTCGCAACGACGCCTTCTTTGTTCTTGATGTTGCGATAGACGGTATCGGACACGGCGATGGTTCCCGGTTCTGCCACCCCCTGGATTCTGGATGCAAGATTCACTCCATCACCAAACACGTCGCCGCCCGACTTGGTGACTTCACCAATATGGATCCCGATACGAAGCTGGAAATCGCCTTGTTCCCTGACTGTGCTCTGGAGCTCTTTCGCGCAGTCGACCGCCCGTGACACGGAGTCGAAACTCGCCAGAATGCCGTCTCCCATCTCCTTGAGGAGGAGTCCTCGATGATCGGCTATGAGCTTTCGATGGAGATCAGTGGAGACCGTCAGCCAATGGAGAGCGGTTCGCTCTTCCTGGAGCATCATTGATGTGTAGTCGACGATGTCAGAGAACATGATGGCTGACAGTTGACTCGTCCGGTCCCCATCGATGCCGCCTCTGATCGCTTCATCGAGGTAATGCCTCTTGCCTCGGAGAGCGGCCTGGTACTCGTCCGGCGACAGAATGTTTTCTTCGAGCTCAAACTCGGTCTTGAGGAAATTTTCAATCCAGGCATCGAGTTTCTCGGGGTGGATCTTTACTTCCTCCCTGAGGAATCGAGTATCGATGTTGATGCAGATCGCCCCGACCAGCCCGTACTCGGGTCTGAAGATTGGGATTGTCGTGCACTTGAACCGACGTGCCCCGAGATTCAGCTCGTAATTGAGTTTGTCTTGATTTTGATACTTGCGGGTCTTGAGATCGAGGACGAGATTGGTGGCACCCATCTCGAGTTTCCGACCGGTGACCTCCCCGTTCTCAATCACTACGAGTGAGCGTGCCGGGTTTACGAGGTTGTGAAGCAGTATCTCGATTCCCGTGTTCGGAAACGATCGACCCATCAGCGTGGTAATTCGCTTGTAGTTCTCCAGGTAGGCCTCGTTGTCGCCTATTACCGAGTCGCCGTCGTATGAGTCGTACAACATTCTGAATGCGTCCAGTTCGGCGCTTCCGAACCTGTCTCGAATAAAGTTCTGCTCGCCGACGACGATGAGCTCCCTTGCGGCCAGCGTGTTTCGGACAGTGAGAAAGTGGTTGACGGCCTCGTCAAACCTTTCGGCGCTGAACTCGATATGACGATCATCGTTGGCCACGAACGGGTAGAAGTCGTACTCCTCGAGTCGCCTTGTCTCCTCGTCGCCGGTCGGTTGGAGGCGCCCCGCCCGAAACGCCAGATAGGCGACGACCAGGATCGCCACAAGTGCGACAAGGGCAACGAGAAACTCCACATCACGAGCCTACCGATGGTGCTACTGGCCTGAAGTCTGTTGAATGATGCAGTTCGTCGAGATGAGTGACATGCATTGTTCAAGGGGCTCCTACGTCTTGTCGTCGGATAGGTTTATTGCTCATGACTTCACTTGATTTGGCCGTCTATGAGGCGCGGGAGCGCTACCGCCTGGCCCGGCCCGAGAGCGCCCGACTCGACATCGAGGCGAGAACCGTGATGCCAGGTGGTAACACCCGCTCTGTGCTCGATTTCGAGCCATTTCCTTTTCGAGTTGCCTCGGTCGATGGCCCATATCTTGTCGATGTCGACGGTCATCGCTATCTCGACCTGCTCGGCAATTACTCAGCCGGGCTTCTCGGTCACAGCCCAATTGAGGTGCGGAGAGCCGTTTCGTCGGCTCTTGAACGCGGCTGGTCGTCAGGGGCCATGCGCCCCTCCGAGATCGAATTCGCTCGTCTCGTCTGTATGCGCTTCCCGTCGATCGAACGGGTCCGATTCACCAATTCGGGCACGGAGGCCAACCTCATGGCGATCGCGACGGCCAGGCACGCAACGGGAAGGTCGTCGGTGCTGGCATTCCATCACGCGTACCACGGGGGAGTGCTCTATTTCGGCGAAGGCGGCCGCCCACTTCTGGTGCCCCACGATTGGGTGATGGCCAGGTACAACGACCTACCGTCGGTCGAGGCCGCCTTCGAGGCCAGGGGTGATGACATCGCGTGCGTGATTGTCGAACCGATGCTGGCGGCATCAGGGTGTATCCCGGGGAAACCGGAGTTTCTGGCAGGGCTTCGCTCGATCACCGAGTCTGCTGGGAGCGTCCTCGTATTCGACGAGGTGATGACATCGAGGCTATCTCCAGGCGGTGCACAGGAGGCCCTGGGGATCACCCCAGACATGACCACCCTCGGCAAGTACCTCGCAGGAGGTTTGACGATCGGCGCTTTCGGGGGAAAACGAGAGCTCATGTCGGCGTTCGATCCTGATTCGGGCGGAACCCTCACCCACGGTGGAACCTTCAACAACAACGAGATCTCCGCTGCGGCCGGGATAGCCACGTTGGTCGAAATGCTTACGCCGGAAGCGATCGAGTCGGTGAACCATCGAGGCGATCGGCTGCGCGAGGCCCTGAACTCGGTGTTCAGTTCGGCAGCGCTGCCGATGTGCGTGACCGGTCTCGGATCGCTGATGACCGTTCACGTGAGCGGTGGCCCTGTTCAGTTCCCGGAAGATATCGCGGGTGCGGATGATCGGCTCAAGGAGCTCCTATTCCTCGAGATGCTTGAACGGGGCTTCTACATGGCGCGGAGGGGTTTCGTGGCGTTGTCGATCGACGTCAGCGACAAGGACATTGACTCGCTGATTGCGATGGTTTTCGATTGGGCCGATCGGGCTCGCCGCCTATCCAGCTAGTCGTCGATGATGACGGAAGGTACGTCTTCACCCGAGGATTCGATTAAGTGTCTCGTCGTCCACTTTGAGTAGGCCGGCGTCGATCACGCGGGGGAGCAGCTCCTTCCATACCGGCTCCTGCTCGAACACCGTGGCGAAGATCGGAAGGGCATCCTCGAGATGGCCGGTCCCGACCAGGGTCACTGCTTTCCAGAACGGCATCTCCACGATCTCGGGGACGAGACTCTCCGCCCTGGCGTACTGATCGAGGGCTTCATCCATACGGCCTCGCCCGATCGCCTCGTCGCCGGCTGTCATATGCAGATAGGCGCGTCGAAGTCGGACCAGACGTCTCATCTCGGAGATTGGTGTCGGGTGATCCTCGATGCGCAGGTCGTAGGTGCGATCGTTCCATGGCTGGCCGCTCGATTCGGCCGCAACCACCAGGAGGGAGGCCGACTGCTTCCCACGGATGTCACCGCCCTCCGCTTCGGCGGCTTCCAAGGCCACCAGCATGCGCTCTGCGAGGTCTCCATCTGCGGTCCGATAGGCGTTGGCCATCGCATCCCACACCGTGTTGTTGGCCATCATGTTTGCCTGGACGCTGAACTGATCTCCGGCGATGTGACCGGCCTCGGCGATACATCCCGAACCTGTATGGACCGCCACCGCCCCCGTGGAATGGATGAAGGCGACCTGTCGGCCCTCTCTTTCCTCGTCGCCTGCAAGAAGCGCGTCGAGCGACAGCTGAGCAGATCGCCCCGCCCGCATCAAGTCGAGGCCGAGCGGCCCATACGCTGGATCGGCGAGGGATTGTGTTGCCACGGCTCCAACACCGGCCTCGGCCCACGACACGACGGTTCCCACCGAGAACCAATGAGACTGCACGGCCACTCCCAGCTCTCCTGTTTCCGGGTCTCTAGCGACGATGGAGTAGGTAGCGACCACGCGGTGGGGCGTGAAGGTCATACTCGGGGAAACTAGTGCCTCCCCTCTTTGAAAAGTTCTGAAGCACTAGTCAGCTACCCACTCGCAGAATGATCAGAGACGGTGACTGAGCCCTAAAGTCTGCGCCCAATGGCACACATCATGGGTTTTGGTGGGTACGTCCCCGAAAAGGTCATCACAAACGAGGACTGGGCCAACCAGCTCGACACTTCTGACGAGTGGATCACACAACGCACGGGCATCAAGCGACGCCGATTCGTGGCGGACGATGAGACCACAATGACCATGGCCACTACTGCGGCCGAAACCGCGATCAAGGACGCCGGTCTCACTTCGGACGACATCGACGAGATCATCCTTGCGACCGACACCCCGGAGATGATGACTCCAGATACTGCCGCGCTCGTCCAGCATCAGCTCGAGTGTCGCAATATCCCGACCTACGACCTGGGCGGGAGTGGATGTGCTGGTTTTGTCCAAGCGCTCGACGTAGCCAAATCTCGAATCGCAACGCGTCCAAAGAACATCCTGGTCATCGGGGTCGAGTTGATCTCTCGGATGATTTCGCTCAAGGACCGGGCCACGTCGGTCCTCTTCGGTGACGGGGCCGGCGCCGTGATTCTCGGTCCCGAGAAAGCCCGTGCCGAAGTTCTCGATGTGGTGTCCGGGACCGACGGCGGGTATGCGGAGATTCTCACCCTGGCCGCAGGGGGAACCCGGAACCCTTTCAACGAGGCAAGTCTTGAGAGCGGTGATTACAACCGGCTCATCATGGATGGCCGCCGGGTGTTCATCGAAGCCGTCAGGAGGATGAGCGAGGCCACGTTGGAGGTGTTGGAGCGGATTGGTCGGGCAAAAGAGGAGGTCGCCCTGGTGATTCCCCATCAAGCCAACCTCCGGATCATCGAAGCGGTCCGAAACAAGCTAGGCCTCGACGAGGACCGGTTCTACGTCAACGTTCACGAGTACGGCAACACTGGTTCCGCAACGGTTCCCTTCGCCATGTTCGAGGCCGTCAACAAGGATCGCATCGAGAAGGGCGACCTTGTCGTGTTGACTGCTTTCGGTTCGGGCTTTCACTGGGCCGCCGCCGCCGTCCAGTTCTGACGCCGGGATTTCCGCGCGGGCTAGCGCCACATCTGGCGTCACCTACTTGAGGCAGCGGGTGGCCGGTCTCCCTCCGGCCCCGCTCCGCTTTGAACGGTGTGCCCGCCTTTCGACCCGATAATGGCCACATGCGAGTCGAGCACTACTCCGACGCCTTCCAGTTTCTCGATGTCGCCAGGCCCTATCTCATCGAGGATGTTCCCCGTCACCAGCTGTGTCTTGGAATCGCCGAGCAGGTGGTGGATCAGCCCGATGTCTATCACGAATACCACGCTTGGGTGGTCTCAGGTGAGGATGGCCCAGTGGCTGTCGCCTCGTGCACCCCTCCGTACAACTACATCATCGCTGATGCCCTTGGGTCGGAAGCTCTCGGATCGCTTGCCTCTGCCATCTCCGAGTCTGGGGTCTCGGCTCCCGGGGCGATTGGCAATACACCCTCGATCTTGCAGTTCCTCGAACGGTGGAAGCTTGCAACTGGCATCTCCGCTGAGCTTGAGATGGGACAGGGTGTGTTCTCGCTCGAGAAGGTCGCGATACCTGAAGTCGCGGACGGGTCGATGCGGAGGGCCACACCTTCGGATCGTGACCTGGTGCTTGGTTGGTGGCTTGCTTTTCTCGAGGAAGCTCTGCCGGCTGAGGCTCCCGGTCGAAGGGCTGCCGAAGAACGGGTAGATCAGAGACTTGACCCGAAACGTGGCCAGGGTCTGGCGCTTTGGGAGACGAAGGGAGGTACGACGGTGGCGATGTCGGGGTATTCGGCTCCAGTGGCCAACTTCGTCCGAATCGGCCCGGTCTACACCCCGCCCGAATTGCGAGGCCAAGGTTATGCGACGGCCCTGGTGGCTACGCAGAGCAGTCACTTCCTTGCTCGAGGTCGGGAAGGATGTCTTCTCTATACCGACCTCGCCAATCCGACCTCCAACGCCATCTACAAGCGCATTGGCTATCGGCAAGTCGGTGAGTCGATGGTCTACGCGTTCAGGACCTGACGTCGGGCTTTTCCCCGCTGTTATGGCGCCAGATATGGCGCTAAGCACCTGAGGTCATGGTTGAGTTGCAGTCTGGTGGGATGGTGACGAGAACGAATCAACGGCCACCGTTAACCGGTGGCCGTTGATAGAGACGGCGGGCCTGATGGGCCGGCCGCGAAACTCAGACGAGTAGTCCCACAACAGGGACAGCGATGATGGCGGCCAGCGCGATAGCCAGCCGACCTCGGGTGGGGACAAGGGCGGCGCGGACGGCGGTTGCGGCGAGGGCCACGCCGAGGAGGATCAGTGCCCATGACGATTGCGGAATGAGAGTTGCCTGAAGAAGCATGAGGGTCCCGGCGATCAATCCGCTGATTCCGATCAAAAGGCGGAGAGCTCGGCCCATTCCGTGGCTGGCCCAACCCTGATTCGTTGTAGTAGTAGTCATAGCTCCAACTATTTCGACACAACCGGCGGTGAGCTTTAGGTCGATCAACAGCGAGTCTGCTGGCTCGAATGCTCAACGGCCTGCGGTCTGTCGACGCCGGGTCACGAAACCGTAGTGCCTTCTACCACTGGGTCAGTAGCCAGACCTCGGGCTCCCACGACCCCGGCTCAACTTCGACGAACAGCTTGACAGCCTCAGTCATAGAGGCTTCCGCGTCTTCAGTGCGGCCCGCTCGATGCTGGAGGTCGGCGAGATGGTTGTAGAGGGCGGCCTGACGGTGCCGATCCCCGATGGTCTGCGCAATCTCTAGAGCCTCTTCGATGTAGTCCGTTGCCTCCGCGTCCTCGCCGGTTTGGGCGTAGGAGAATCCGAGCGCATTTAGGGCCGCCATGCGAAGAATGGGGTCGTCTCCGGCTAGTTCCAGGGCGTCGCCCAACGCCCTTCTCGATTCGGCGCGGTGGCTGGAAACGATCCCGAGGACGCTCAGAGCCCTCGACCGACCCTTTGCGTCGAGCCCTGTCGAGGCCACCACGGCTCTGTCGGCCTGTTCGCGGGCCTCCTTGCGGTGTCCAGCACGGAGTAGGGCCAACGCCCAGTCGCAGTGGAGCGACACTGGGTCGGGATGCCCTGGCTGTGCGGTCTCGAATTGTTCTATGGCCGCATCGAGACGGCCCAGTCGGCGGAGCGCCTCGCCGATGTGGTGTTCGGCCAGGGCACGCTGGGATCCTTCGGACTGTGCTGCCGCCTTTTCGAACTCCCCGAGGGCGTCGCTGAACAGCCCCATGAACAAAAGGGTGTCTCCTAAGGCGAGATGCAACCGGAAAACGCTTGGATGCCCCAACGCCAGGGCGGACCGATAAGCGTCAATCGCCTCGGTCGAAGCGAACACCTGTCTCGCCAGATCACCAGCCGTCAGATACCACTCGGCGGCGGGCTCCTCGTGACCACCTTCGCGATGATGCTGGGCTACTGCGGTGGCTATGACTGCGTCCGTCCTGGCACGACGTTGGGTCTCCAACGCCGCGGCGGCGCGTCGGTGAAGGAGTCGACGGCGGACCAGATTGGTCTCTTGATAAACCAGATGCTCCATGCTGTCTAGGGAGAAACCGAGGTCTCCATCGCCGGTGGTGGTAAGGATGCGCTTAGCCAGGAGTGTCTCGGCCGCCGCCGTGGCTTCCTCTTCACTGCGGCCGCTGGTCTCCCTGAGGAGGTCGATGTCGCACGTGCCGTTGAGCACCGCGGCGGCCGCCAGGATCTGGCGGGTCAGGTCGTCGAGGTCGGCCAACCGGACGTCCATGAATCGCCGCACGCCGGGTAGGCCTTTGCGCCCGTCGGGGTCGGCAAGGGCCTCAGCAACGAGTGCCGGGATGCCGCCGGTTCTCGTCACGAGATTCTCGGCTTCCTCTTTGTCTCCTGCGAGATGCGCTAGCTGGTCCGCCGTGAGGGGCGACAACATCGTCTCGTGATGGGGTGGGCCGGTTGTCGCTTCGACCACGGTGGCAAGTGCCGCCGAGTCGTCGGGACGATGAGCGAGCACAACCAGAAGTCTGGTGTCGGCGACCCGGTGGGCTAGATACGCCAAGAACGACGCGGAAGCCGCATCGACCCACTGGACATCGTCGACTACCAGCAGCAGGGGGCTGCTCGAAAAGACCGTGAGTATGGCGTCGTACAGCCTGGTTTCACCGAAAGCGTCGGCGGGCAATGCTTGGGACGGCTGTCCGAGCGATGGGTGAACGCGGCCGGCCTCCTCCAGAGCCCAATCCGGGGCCGACTTTCGAATGGTTCCCCATTCCGGAAGATTCGTCAGGGATGTGAGCAACTGTGACACGACGCCTTGAGGAAGCTGTCGTTCGGCCCGGTAGCCCCGAGCCGTAATACAGGCCCGTCGTTCTCGGCCTGCGGCGATGGTCAGCTCTTCGAGGAGACGGGTCTTGCCCATCCAGGCATCACCGACCATTCGGATCACCCGTCCGCCCTCGCGGTCGATGGCGGCCTGACCGAGGATTTCGAGCGCTTCCTCGCGGTTGATCAGATCGGACGGCACTATCGGCTCAGGTTCGGCCTTGGCCACGATTCGCCGCCGAAGGCCTGGAGCCGGCGGCAAGTCATCGTCGAGAATCGCCTCGTGGAGCTCGGTGGTTTCTTCGAGAGGCTCGACCCCAAGCTCACCGTTCAATGTGGCGACACAGCGCCGATACACCTCGCTGGCACCGGCCCGGTCGCCCGCCCAGGCATGCAAGAGCATCAGCTGCCGGTATGCCGGTTCGCGAAGAGTGTCAAGTTCGAGCCAAGAATTGGTGGCTTGTATTGCCGATCGATAGTCGCCGTCAGAGGCATAGGCCACCACGAGACGTTCATATGCCTTCTCGCATGCGAGCCGGTAAGACTCAGCAGTGATGCGGGTCCAGTCGTCGAATTCTGGAGTGGCGCGGAGAGAGAAGCCCGACAAGAAGTCACCGCGGTAGGCACCGGTTGCGTGGCTGAGTAAAGGGATGCACTTCCGACAGACGTCAGCGTCACCGTGCTCGTGAAGCTCAGCCTCGGACAGGGCCATAGCGAAGATGTCGGTGTCCCGCTGTACCTGATCGGTGAGTCGGACCTGTTGACGATCGGAATCGATGACGTCGCCGCCCATTGCGGCGCGCAGGGCGGAAAGAGTGCGACGCAGACTGGCCCGGGCTTGGGAATCGGCCGATTCCGGCCAGAACAGGGCGGCCAGGGTATCGCGCCGGGTCGGGCCTTCCACGGCGAGATAGGCCAGTAGGGCGGTCGCCTTACGAGTGTCGGCGGCGACCGGCTCACCGTCGAGCTCTATCCTCGGTGTGCCTAGAACGCTTAGTTCAAGTATCTCTCCACTCCCTCGGTTGGAGCTTAGAGCCGTTACGGAGTTGTGGGAAAGGGGATCTTCGGAACGCTAAGTAGGCAAAGGTGTGCCGGGCGGCCTCTGATGCGGTGACCCTCTGATTGTGGCGGGATGGTCAGACGGATTTGGGCGTTGTGACACTTCTGCCCGGCTCGTAACGATTTCGTTACGATGGCTGGGGAGGATCAGAGGGTGACGGGGAGAGGTAAGTCGGCTTCGAAGCGCGGTATCGCGGCGGTGTTGTGCGCCGTCGTCGGCGCCTCTGCACTCGTCACAGGTCTGGCTCTCGTCGAGGGCGACTTTCTCGAAGTACCGATCCATGCCTCATTCGCGACGCTGATCGTCGGCGGTCTGATGTTTGCCCGTGCGCCGGGAAACCGGATCGGTTGGATCATGATGGTCGCGGGGCTTCTTGGGTCCTTCGGATATCTTGGATTTGCTCTCTGGGATCAACACCAGGCCGTGATGGGGCTGTGGCTCGGGATTCAGACGCAGACCATCGGATTCTTCGTCATTGTCGGGCTCATTCCACTTCTCTTTCCGAACGGACGCGTTGCGACGAGACGATGGTTGCCGGTTCTGTGGCTCGGGGTGTTGGCGATCTCGGCCGAGTTCGTC